>JBMYXJ010000168.1:0-6023 GCA_049608285.1 Mycobacterium sp.
GGCCGTTGGCGGGCGGGATGGGCGGGCTCGAACTTCCGGGGCTCTGACTTGTTCGAGGGGCCTGTTCAGGATCTGATCGACGAGCTCGGCAAATTGCCCGGTATCGGACCGAAAAGTGCTCAGCGGATCGCTTTTTACTCGCTTTCCGTCGAGCCGCCAGACATTGACAGGCTGACTGCGGTCCTCGGCAAGGTCCGCGACGGGGTTAAGTTCTGCGCGGTCTGCGGAAACGTAAGCGACGAGGACCGCTGCCGAATTTGCAGCGACTCCCGGCGCGACGGATCGTTGGTCTGCGTGGTCGAGGAACCCAAGGATGTACAGGCAGTCGAACGCACGCGGGAGTTCCGCGGGCGATACCACGTGCTTGGCGGTGCACTCGATCCGTTGTCGGGCATTGGACCCGACCAACTGCGAATCCGCGAACTGTTGAACAGGATTGGCGAGCGGGTCGACGGGGTCGACGTCACCGAAGTGATCATCGCGACCGATCCGAACACCGAGGGTGAGGCCACCGCCACCTACCTAGTACGGATGTTGCGCGACATTCCTGGGTTGACGGTGACGCGCATCGCCTCAGGCCTGCCGATGGGCGGTGATCTCGAATTCGCTGACGAGTTGACGCTGGGTCGTGCGTTGTCGGGCCGTCGCGCGATGGTCTGACCCGCGGATCCTTGCCGCTCAAGCGGTTTCTGCAGCGAGCCGGGGCGAACTTCTCCGTGGGGCGAGGTACCACCGCCGCTGCCGGCGCGGTCGTTGATGAGTGCGCAGCTGGCGGGCTTCTCAAGCGGCCGCATCCCGGCCACGCGGCCGCCCTTCGGACCACGCGGCTGCCACGACTCAGACCACGGCGGCTGCCCTTCGGACCACGCGGCTGCCACCACTCGGACCACGCGGTAGCCACGACTCAAGACCACGCGGTAGCCATTCGGGGCACGCGGTAGCCCTTCGGGCCACGCGGCTGCCACCACTCGGACCACGCGGTAGCCACGACTCAAGACTTCGACATTGTGCAGGGCGCTACTCGCACTCTTGCTGCGAAATGTCGATGTGTCGGTAGTCATGGGCAACATGACCGCTATGAGTGAAGTCATTCTGGGCACCGAAGCTGTCCAGGCGGGTCTGGTTACTCGTCACGAACTCGCGCGTTGGCACACCAGCCTTTACCGCGGCGTCTTCGTCGGCAAGGGCACAGAGGTTTCGCTGCGCGACCGAGCATTCGGTGCATGGCTGGCCACCGGCCGTCAGGGGGTGATCGCGGGCGTCGCGGCATCCGCGTTGCACGGCGCACCGTGGGTGGACCCGGACGCGGTGATCGAGGTCGCGGGTGTGGCGCGGCGTTCCCGAAAAGGGCTGACCACCCGAGCGGAGCACATCACCGACGAGGAGATCACGTGGCGTGCCGGCATTCCTATTACCTCCAGAGTCCGTACGGCATTCGATCTCGGGCGCCATTGCGGCCGATCGGAGGCGTTGGCCAGGCTGGATGCGCTCATGTGGAATCAGCGCTTCTCGGTCGATGAAGTTGTGCAGTTGGCCGACCAGCGTCGGCGTGCCCGCGGGATCAGGCAGCTGCGGGACCTGCTGCCGTTGGTCGACGGCGGTGCTGCATCGCCTCGGGAAAGCGGGATTCGACTCTGTTTGCATGACGCCGGATTTCCGCAGCCGCAGACGCAGGTGCCCGTGCTCATCGGTTCGCGGCCGGTGGCGTTCCTAGACCTGGGATGGCAGCAGTGCAAGGTGGCTGTCGAGTATGACGGTGATCATCATCGCAAGGATCGCAAGCAGTACGTCAAGGACATTGCGCGGCTGAGGATGCTCGAGGAGATGGGCTGGATCGTGATCCGCGTGATAGCCGAGGACAGCTCCGCGAGGTGGCTCGCTGCTGTAGCTGCTGCGCTGCGGAGGCGGGGTTGCGAATCCACCTGTGCTCGCTCGGGGGAACTGTCACCTAAACGCGCCGCGGCGCCGCCAGACGTTCCTGGCGCAGCAGCGTGACCTCGGGGAGTTCGAGCGGGGTCAGCGGGCCGACCACCTGCGCCAGCAGATAGTCGGCGAGTTCAGGATTGCGTGCCAGGCAACAGCCGTGCATGTAGGTGGCAATCACGCTGCCCTGCACAGCACCGTCGATGCCGTCGCCGGCGCGGTTGCCCGCACCCTTGGTCACCGCTGCTAGGGGTCGCGCGTCGGCGCCCAACACCGTTCCGCCGCGATGGTTTTCGAATCCGGTCATCGGCTCGGTCAAACCGTCGAGTAGCGGCTTCGATGCGACCTCGCCGATGGTGCGCTCCGGCTGCGGCGAGGTCGTCAGGTCCAGCACACCCACCCCGGCGATACGTTCCCCGGCCGAGGTTTCGTACCACTGGCCAAGCACCTGGATAGCGGCGCAGATCGCCAGCACCGGCGCACCCCGCGAAACCGCTTGCTGCAGGCCGGGGTGGCGGACCAAGTGCTTGGTGGCCAGCCGCTGCGCGTAGTCCTCGGCACCGCCGAGCGTGTATAGGTCAAGTTCGGCGGGTACCGCGTCTTCGAGCGTGACCTCCACGATCTCGGCGGCGATTCCGCGCAGTCGCAACCGCTGTCGCAGCACCACAGAGTTTCCGCCGTCGCCGTAGGTACCCATCACATCGGGTAGCACCAGTCCGATCCGCACTGCTGAATCAGACCTTGTATCCGCGCCCTCGCGCTCTCCCATTGGCGTCATTTCCTGCGCTCCAGGGCGCGGTTCAACTGCAGGAAGGCGGTGTAGTTGGCGATGACCTCGACGTGACCTGGCGGGCAGGAGCCAATCGCGCGCTGGGTGTCGTGGACCAGTGTGTGCTGGACCCCTGCGTAGCCCAGGCGCACTGCGAGGTCGGTACCCCGCTCTCCGGCAGCCACCACCTGCACGGTGTCGAAGTGTTCGAATCGCACATCCCATAGCCACGACAGGTCTTCGCCGTCGGGAACCTGCCCGTTGACCGCGATCACGACTCCCGCGGAGTCCCGGTCAACCATCGACAGCGCCTCCTGCCAGCCCGCGGGGTTCTTGGCCAGCAATACCCGCGCCGTGTGCGAACCCACCTGCATCGTCCGATACCTGCCCGCCACCTCGTCCACCCGCGAGACCGCGGCGACTGCCGCGCTGGGATCTGCACCCAGGGTCACCGCCGCGGCCACTGCCTGCGTTGCGTTACCCCGATTGGCTGCACCTGGCAGTGCCAAAGTCATTGGTATTGAAAGACCGTCAGGTCCGTGGATGTGGGTGTCGTCGAACCACCAGTCTGGTTTCGGTCGTTGGAGGATCGCAGGGGCTCCGGGACCGCCATCGGGCGCCTTTGCGGTCGAATACCAGTGGTTCTGTTCGCGGACGATGATCTCGCCGGACCGGGGACAGCTCACCGAGTCGCCTGCCCAGCCGCTGCCGGCTGCCACCCACACCACACGCGGGCTGTCGTAGGCGGCCGAAGTCATCAGCACGTCGTCGCAGTTGGCGACGACGACCGCGTCGGGGTGACGCGTGAGCCCGCTGCGCAGGGTGCGTTCGATGTGGTTGATTTCGCCGACCCGGTCTAGCTGGTCGCGGGACAGGTTGAGCAGCACGACCACGGATGGGTCGACGGCGTCACTAACGTGGGGGACGTGCATTTCATCGACCTCGAGCGCGGCCAACGATGCATCGGGCGCAGCGGCGAGGGCGGCCACTAGTCCTGCGTCCATGTTCGCGCCCTCGGCGTTGGTCGCCACCTGGCCTACAGTCGCCAGCGCCGCGGCAGTCATTCGGGTTGTCGTCGATTTGCCGTTGGTACCTGTCACGACGACGGTGCGGCGGTCGCTGCCCAGCTGGCCCAGAATCGAGCGGTCTAGCTTCATTGCGACTAGTCCGCCGATCATGGCGCCCGCACCCCGACCGGTGATACGCGAGGCCCATCGCGCCCCGGCACCTGCTGCGAGTGCCAGCCGTCCCCGTCCGGTGACCATCTCGGCAGTCTAAAAGAGACCGAAATGCGGCCACCCGACACGCGGTAGATGGGCGAAGCTTGTCGGCCTGGCGTGGGATTCTCGATTGGTGAGCTCATCGGCCGGTAGTCTCTGGGGCAGGCCAGCCCAACAGGCAGGTCCCGGTTGGGCTGTCGTCGACGTCGAGACGACGGGATTCCATCCAGGGCAGGCGCGCGTTGTGAGCATCGCGGCGCTGGCACTTAGCGACGACGGCAACGTCGAGAAGACCCTCTACAGTCTGCTGAACCCCGGTGTCGACCCCGGGCCTACCCATGTGCATGGGCTCACCGCAGAGATGCTGGAGGGCCAGCCGGTCTTCAGCGACGTCGTCGGCGACCTGATCGACTTGTTGCGGGGGCGCACGCTGGTCGCCCACAACGTGGCCTTCGACTACGCATTTCTCGCCGCCGAGGCCGAGCTGGTGGGGGCCGAGTTGCCGTGCGAAACCGTGATGTGCACGGTCGAGTTGGCTCGGCGGCTAGACCTCGGCACCGAGAACCTCAGGCTGGAGACGCTGGCCCGCCACTGGGGCATCACCCAGATGAAGCCCCACGATGCGCTCGACGACGCCATGGTGCTCGCCGAGATACTCAAACCCGTGCTGGGGCTTGCCTACGAGCGCAGGAAGTGGCTGCCCGTGCGCTCGGTGACGCGGCGCACCTGGCCGAACGGCAATGTCACCCACGACGAACTGCGGCCGCTCAAGGTGGTGGCTGCCCGGATGGCGTGTCAGTATGCCAATCCTGGCCGCCACGTGGCAGGGCGGAGGTTGGTGCAGGGCATGCGCGTCGCTCTGGCGGCAGAGCTGCACCACACCCAGGAGGAACTCATCGAGCGCATCCTGCATGCGGGCCTCACCTACGCCGACTCAGTGGACTCCTGCACGTCGCTGGTTGTTTGCGATGACGAGGAACCGCTGCAGGGCAAGGGTTATCAGGCACAGGAACTCGGCGTCCCCGTGGTCGGTGTCGACGAGTTCATGCGAAGTCTGGACTCCGTGATCGGCGGCCCGGCGATCGACGAGTTCGTCGACCCGTGTGTCGCGGACGATCAGCACACCCTCTTTTGAGCCGGCCCGAAACTAGCTGACCGTCTTTCCTTTCAGGTTGTCGAAGCCTAGCGAGATGGTCGTGTTTACTAACGGTCTCGCCTTGACTGAGGTGTATGCACCTGGCGGGATTTTCAGTCAGTTACGGGCGGCTCGGTTCACAGCAGAGGTGACGGCGCGCAGGGACGCAGTCGTAATGGAGGTCGCGATTCCGACACCCCACACGGTCTTGCCACCGATTGAGGCCTCCACATAGGCTGCAGCCTGTGCCTCCTCTCCCGCCGACATTGCGTGCTCGGAGTAGTCGAGCACGCTGACTTCGTAGCCGACTGCCCCCAGGGCATCGCAGAAGGCGGCCAGTGGTCCATTGCCGGCGCCCACGATCTCGGTCTCTACGCCGTCGATTTTGACGATTGTGGTGATGGTGTCGGTTCCGCCGTCCACCTCGGCGGCATCAACTTTCTGGCGGATCCGCTCCAGCGGCGTGACCGGAGCGAGGTACTCCTCGGTAAACGCTTCCCACATCTCCTTGGGCGATACCTCGCCGCCCGCGCCGCCTGAACCCTCGGCGATGGATTGGATCACCTGGGAGAACTCGATCTGCAGCCTCCGCGGAAGGACCAGGCCGTGATCGGCCTTCATGATGTAGGCGACTCCACCCTTGCCCGACTGGGAGTTAACCCGGATGACTGCCTCGTAGGTTCGGCCGACGTCCCTGGGGTCGATGGGCAGATACGGAACCTGCCAGAGGATGTCGTCCATATCGGCATCCTGTTCATCGGCAGAGACCTTCATCGCGTCCAGGCCCTTGTTGATGGCGTCCTGGTGGCTGCCCGAGAATGCTGTGTACACCAGGTCGCCGCCGTAGGGATGACGCTCGGGCACCGGCAGTTGATTGCAGTATTCGACCGTGCGGCGGATTTCGTCGATGTTGGAGAAGTCGATTTGCGGATCCAGGCCCCGTGAGAACAGGTTCATTCCTAGCGTTACCAGGCAC
>JBMYXJ010000169.1:0-221 GCA_049608285.1 Mycobacterium sp.
CGCATCGAGGTGCGCGACGGCGCGCCCACGTGGTAGGTGCCGGCCGAGGTCGAATGCCGCACGCTGCTTGGTCGCGACGGCCATGCCACCGATCTGGATGACTTCATCACTGGCAATCCGCTCATCGCGGGCGATGATCCCCGGTGGCGGGCGCCTGCTGGTGTAGTTCAACTCGATCGGGCAATCGTCTGCCACCCACTTAGCTCCGTGCAGCGCCGCGG
>JBMYXJ010000169.1:231-6009 GCA_049608285.1 Mycobacterium sp.
GGACCACAACCAGGCACCGACGGTGTTGTCTGCCAACGATGGCGGCTGCCCGCGCGGCATGTACACGTTGGGAAACACCCGTCGATAGCCGTAGCGCAGAGCACCCGCAGTGATTGCCCCGGCCGCGACCGCCTCGCTGCCCAGAAACACTCGCCTCATCAGGCGATCCTGGAACGGCCCTCCGACATTTCGTGGGTCACCCGACGAATGTGCACACACGGTCGCTGAAGCGCACTCTCACCTACCAGGAGTGCACGCTCGCCGCCAAAGGCTAGACGTCGGTGGAAAACCGGATGCCTCCGTCGGGCAAGGTCACTCCGGGCCACACCCGCGCACCGCGCAACAGCTGGCAGCGGGCCCCGATATCGGCGCCGTCACCGATCACCCCGTCACGGATCAGCGCCCGCGGTCCGATTCGTGCCCCAGCGCCGATGATCGAACGCTCGATGACGGCGCCGGCCTCGACGCGCACGCCGTCGAAGATCACCGCCCCGTCCAGTCGGGCACCTGAGGCAATTTCGGCACCGCGGCCGATCACGGTGCCACCAATCAGCAGGGCACCGGGGGCAATGCTCGCGCTGTCGTGCACCAGCGATTCCCCGCGATGCCCATTCAAGGCCGGAGATGGCGCGATACCACGCACCAAATCCGCGGAGCCGCGAACGAAGTCCTCTGGCGTACCCATGTCGCGCCAGTAGGTGGCGTCGACATAGCCACATACCCGCGATCCGTCGGAGAGTAAGCCCGGGAATACCTCTCGTTCCACCGAGAGCGCACGCCCACGCGGGATTTTTTCGATCACCGAACGCTTGAATACGTAGCAGCCCGCATTGATCTGGTCGGTCGGCGGATCCTGCGTCTTCTCCAAGAATGCAGTCACCATTCCGTCGGAATCTGTTGGTACACAGCCGAATGCGCGGGGGTCGCCGACGCGAACCAGGTGCAGTGTGACGTCGGCCTCCTTCGCAGAGTGCAGATCCAGCAATTCGCGCAGGTCACAGCCGGACAGCACGTCGCCGTTGAACACCAGAGCGGTGTCATGCCGCAACTTCAATGCGACGTTGGCGATGCCACCACCGGTACCCAGCGGTTCGTCCTCGACGACATACTCAATCTGCAGTCCGAGCCCGGAGCCGTCGCCGAACTCGGACTCGAACACCTCTGCCTTGAAGGACGTGCCGAGCACTACATGCTCGATGCCGGCGTCAGCAATGCGCGACAGCAGATGAGTCAGGAAAGGCAGCCCCGCTGTCGGCAACATCGGTTTGGGCGCCGATAGCGTCAGGGGCCGCAGCCGCGTACCCAAACCCCCGACCAGAACGACGGCGTCCACCTCGCTGGGGTTGACCATCAGCGCTGTCCTTTCCGCTGCCTCCTGCGGGAAGAGCGCACGACCAGATTCGATCGCGCGCCCAAAGCCCCCCGAAAGGCCCACCGTAGCGGCGCCTGCCACCGTCTCGGGTACCGATCGGAAAGAAATGTGTAGGTACTGACGTGGTGGGCTGCCAGGTTGCGCGCCGGGTCACGGCCCGTTGAATGCCCCTTGTCGTGCAGAACCTCCGCTGAGGGCACATAGACGTTCTGCCAGCCGGCCTGCCCCAGCCGGTCTCCTAGGTCGACGTCCTCCATGTACATGAAGTAGCGCTCATCGAAACCGGTGACTTGTGAGAAGGCGTTGGTGCGCAGCAGCAGACACGATCCCGACAACCAACCAACAGCTCGTTCACTGGGGGCGCTGCGCTCCTGGCGGTAGACCGCCGTCCACGGATTCGACCGCCACACCGGCCCGACGACTGCGTGCATTCCGCCTCGAATGATCGAGGGCTGGTGCCGCGCTGATGGGTAGACCGAGCCGTCCGGGTCGCGGATCAGCGGCCCCAGGGCCCCTGCCTGTGGCCATCGTGCAGCCGCCTCGAGGAGCAGGTCGATGCTGCCTGGCCCCCACTGCACGTCCGGGTTGGCCACGATGAAGAAGTCCGTGGACGAGCCGAGGACGTGCTTGGTGACGGCGCGGTTGACGGCGGTGCCGTAGCCCAGGTTGGCGCCGGTGCGCAGCAGTGTGATGTTGGGATAGCGTTCGACGGCTTCTTCGGGGGCACCGTCGATGGAGCCGTTATCGGCCATCACGACGGTGACCGGGCGGTCGGTGGCGTGGGCCAGTGAGGCGAGGAAGCGATCCAGGTGCGACCCCGGCGAATACGTCACCGTCACCACGAACAGTTCGTCGCTCACCGCGGCTCCGGCAATCTCACGGCCAATCTCACGGCGTCGAGGATATCGGTCCGGCAACCGCCAGCGCTTCAGCGAGCGCCTCGCGCCACGGCCGCAGCGGAGTCAAACCGGCGGCGGCTGACTTGACCCCGGACAACGCCGAATACATCGGGCGTGGGGCCGGCCGGGGATGGCGGTCACTTCCGACGGGGCGCACCCGGTTCGGATCCGCGCCGACTTCCTCAAAGATCGCCTGCGCCTGCTCGAATCGGCTGACGGCACCGCCGTTGGCTGCATGCAGAACCGGCTCGCGTATCGAGCCGTCGGCGATTTGGAGCAGCGCGCCCGCTAAATCGCCGACGTAGGTCGGTGACCCGACTTGGTCAGCCACTACCTCGACTGTCCCCGACCCAGCCGCCGCCCGCCGCATCGTGGCGGCGAAGTCCGAACCGTCGCCGCCTTCATAAATCCATGCCGTGCGCACCACGTGAGCGTCGGGCATCGCGGACAGCACCCTGGACTCACCGGCGAGCTTGGTGCGCCCGTAGACCGACAGCGGCCCAGTCTCGTCGTCGATTTCGTAGGGGCGCGGTTCACCGCAGGATCCATTACGCGATGCGATGCCGGATTCGGGGCCGGATTCGGGGCCGGATGCAAGGTCAAACGAGCCGCTGAACACGTAGTCGGTGGACAGATGGATCAACGAAGCTCCAGCTCGCGCGCAGGTTTGGGCAATGAATTGGGGGCCGATCGCATTGACCGCCATCGCGCGCTCAGGTTCCGCCTCAGCAACGTCGACCTGGGTGTAGCCCGCGCAGTTGATAACGATGTCGCCGTGGGCGATGAAACGCTCGCCGGCGGTAGCGTCGGTGATGTCCCACTCGGCCGAAGTGAGCGCCAGCACGTCGCGACCAAGCTGAGCGGCCTGACCTGCCAACACCCGGCCGAGGAGGCCACCGGCTCCTGAAATCACGATCCGAGACGCCACCAGAGGAGTTTGGCACGCCGACGCCGGCTACCCGGCAAGCGGCCTGCTCACCAGTAACCTGGGCAAATGCCTGCTGCTCAGCTGATGCGTGTCATTTCGGTGACCGCGGCATTGGCGATCGTCTTGGGAACCGGGCTCGCCTGGGGCAAGCTGCGCGCGTTCGAATCCGGCATCAACCAGGTGAACCCGATCGCGCTCGGCGAAGGCGGCGACGACGGCGCGATCGACATCTTGCTGGTCGGAATGGACAGTCGCACCGACGCGCACGGCAACCCGCTCTCCGATGAGGAGCGCGCAATGCTGCGCGCCGGCGACGAAGTTGCGACCAACACCGACACGATCATCCTGGTGCGAATCCCGATCAATGGGAAGTCCGCGACGGCGATCTCCATCCCGCGGGACTCCTATGTGGAGGCCCCGGGCATCGGGAAGACGAAGATCAACGGGGTGTACGGCTCGGTACATCTGGAGACGATGAAGGAGCTCGTCGAGCAGCAGGGTGAAGACCCTGAGGTTGCCGAGCTGGAAGCTACCGCGGCCGGGCGTGAGGAACTGATCAAGACGGTCGCCAACCTCACCGGCGTCACAGTCGACCACTACGCCGAGATCGGACTGCTCGGGTTTGCGTTGATCACCGAAGCCCTTGGTGGTGTCGATGTCTGCCTCACTGCACCTGTCTACGAAGAGCTTTCGGGCGCGGACTTTCATGCAGGCTGGCAGAAGCTAGACGGTCGTCAGGCACTCAGCTTCGTCCGGCAACGCCACGACCTGCCCCGAGGCGACCTGGATCGGGTGGTACGCCAACAAGCGGTGATGGCGTCGCTCGCACATGAGGTCATCTCCAGCAAGACGCTGTCGAGTCCGGGAACGCTGGATCGGCTCCAACGGGCGGTTCAGCGTTCGGTGGTGCTCTCAGAAGGCTGGGACATCATGGAATTCGTCGATCAGCTGCAGAAGCTCGCCGCCGGCAACGTCGCATTCGCCACCATCCCGATCGTCGAGGAGGCGGGCTGGAGCGACGACAGCATGCAGAGCGTGGTGCGGGTCGACGCAAGCGAGGTCAGGGATTGGGTTACCGGCCTGCTGAACGATCAGGACGAGGGAAAGACCGATGAGCTGGCCTACAGCCCTGACAAGACCACCGTGGACGTCGTGAACGACACCGACATCAACGGGTTGGCCGCGGCCGTCTCGCACGTCGTAGCGACCAAGGGCTTCAACTCAGGCACCGTCGGGAATCACGAAGGCGATGAGGTGACGGGCAGTCAGGTCCAGGCCGCGACGGCCGACGACCTCGGCGCGAAAGCGGTCGCGCAGGATCTCGGCGGACTACCGGTTGTGGAGGAAACCTCGATACCGTCGGGGTCTGTGCGGGTGGTGCTCGCCGATGATTACACCGGGCCCGGCTCCGGGCTGGACGGCAGCGATGTCACGCTGAGCATCGGCGACCCTTCGCAGAGTTACACGCAGATGGCTGGCGCCCCCACGCCGTCGCCGATCATCACGGCCGGCCCCAACGATCCTGCGTGCGTCAACTGAAGTGACCACGGTCAGCTCGGCCATCCTTGATCCACTCATGGCGGCCAACCCGGCCGGACCACGCATCACCTACTACGACGACGCCACCGGCGAACGCATCGAATTGTCTACCGCCACCCTGGCCAACTGGGCAGCCAAGACCGCCAACTTGCTGCGCGATGAACTGGGTGCCGAGCCGGGCAGCCGGGTCGCGGTGATGCTGCCAGCCCACTGGCAGACCGCGGCAGTGTTGTTCGGAATCTGGTGGATCGGCTGTGAGGTGGTGCTCGCCGGTTCCGACGCCGAAATCGCGCTGTGCACTGCGGACCGACTCGACGAGGCCGATACTGCCGTGGGCATGGGCCCGGGAATCGGTGAGGTGGCGGTGCTGTCGCTAGATCCATTCGGTAAGCCGGTGCCCGATTTGCCGGTGGGAGTGACCGACTACGCGACGTCGGTGCGGGTGCACGGTGACGAGATCGTGCCGGAGCGCAACCCCGGCCCGGCATTGGACGGCCGGTCGGTCGACGAGGTGCTGGCCGCGGCGTGGGCGTCGGCGGCCGCTCAGGAATTGACTGCGGCGGACCGGCTGATGTCGACAGCCAGCTGGGACACTTCCGAGGATCTCATCGATGACCTGCTCGCGGTGTATGCCGCTGGTGCGTCTTTGGTGCAGGTGGCGAATCCGGACCCCGCTCTGCTGGACCGCCGTCGCGAAAGTGAGAAATTGACGCGGGCCTAGCCGTGCCCGGCGGCGTCGAGCTAAGACGGTCTGCCGCGCCCGTCGGTGACAATGGTCTGCAGCAAATCCAGTATCTGCTGTTGACCAGCCGCAACTCCGTCGAACTTTCCGCGCATCTCAGTGAACCCTTGGTCGACGTGGTCGCGAAGGTCGACGAAGTCCTGCCGCATGGCGTTAAAGCTCGCGACCGTGGCCTGGCGAAAGTCGCGCAGCTCGCCGCGGATCTCGCCGACATCGCGATCAGCAGCACCTGCAAGCACTCGGGCGGCAGCTGCGTCCCGCTGATTGGCATGCACCTGCCCCGTTAGATCGCGTACTT
>JBMYXJ010000170.1:0-5995 GCA_049608285.1 Mycobacterium sp.
AACCTGGGTGACCCAATCATTGTGCGGGAGAATGGTACCGAGGTTCCGCGGACCGTTTCTGGCTAGCTTCGAAGGCCCGCCCTCCCGGCGACACGGGACCATCCAGCATGCCGCCACACGAAATATGACTACCCGGCGACAAAATTCTACTGCAGAACGACTCCACATCAGCTCGACGAAAAATCGAGTCCGGACCGGCGCGGGGTGCGACGCTTAGCTTAGAGAACACGGAAGCTTGATGAGGGAACCATGCACACGTTCCTTGCTGGCCTGTTCGCCGGGTTCGCTATCACCCACTTCGGTTTCGCGTTGAGTTCTCTGCAATTCTTCGGCAGGACTTGGAGCGTCGCCCGCCGATTGGAATCTGTGTCGGCTCCGGTCGAATTTTGAGCAGCCTGCTCCGGAACTACCTGCTCACTTTTCGACAGGAACCGACAATCTGTCCGGTTGACGCATCCGTCTCGGCGACCCCAGCGTGATTGAGCCCATCGATGCGGTGGGACTTCGCCGCCGGGGTTGACCAATCGTATGCATACATGCGTAGTATTGCATATATGGCAGATCGCAACGGCGGGACGGCGAGGGGACACGGTGCCGACGGATCGCCCACGAGTAGGACCCTGGCGCTCGACCTTCCAGACCTGCTTCCCGGTAGCGACGAGCGCTGCGCTGACCGCCTCTCGCGCGGCCTGGTGGATGACGGGATCATCGAGCAGGCCCACGTCATCGATGGCGACACGACCAAACCCCGCCTGTGCGTGCATTACGACGCCGCGGCTATGTCTCCAACAGAAGTGCAGCGTCGGGCTCTGCAGGCGGCTGACACCATCGCCTCGAAGTACGGGCACCTGCGGTGGTTGACCCCAGACGCCCAAGAAGATGAGGCCATACGTGCAGCACTCGTCGACACGCTGTCAGCTATGCCTGGCGTGGTCGCAGCAGCATCGACACCCGATTCGATCGAGCTGGAGTTCGAGCGGATGACTGTAACCGCCCAGGAACTCGTGGATGTCATAGCCGCGCAGGTGGCGCCGCCAAGGAGAGCAGTCGACGACGAAGCCTCCGTCGCGCACGACGGAGACGATGCCGACCATCAACACGGTCACGGCGGGATCTTCGGCGAACGCACCGAATTGGTCTTCGCTGGACTGGCGGGCGCGCTGCTGCTCACGGGCTGGCTACTCGCTGCCTTCGCCGATACGCCGCGCGCGGCTGAGATGGTGGTCTACGGCCTAGCGTTCATCTTCGGCGCGTTCTTCACCGTGCAGGAAGCCTTCGCCAGTGTGCGGCAGGGCCGGTTCGAGATCGACTTCCTCATGCTGGTCTCCGCTGCGGGTGCGGCGGCGCTCGGCGAAGTCGCCGAAGGCGCACTCCTGCTGTTCCTGTTCAGCGTCGGGCACGCGCTCGAAGGCTATGCGATGGGCCGCGCTCGACGGGCGATCGAAGCGCTCGCCGAACTCGCCCCGAAGACGGCACTGGTGCGACGCGGCGGCACCGGCGACACCGTCGAGGTGTCTGTCGCGGACCTGCGTATCGGGGACATCGTCGTCGTGCGCCCGAACATGCGCCTGGCCGCAGACGGCTTCGTGGTGGCAGGAAGCAGCAGCATCGATCAAGCCCCGGTGACCGGGGAGAGCGTACCCGTTGACAAGAATCCGGTTCCAGATGTAGCCGCCGCCGCTGCCTCACCTGAGCTCATCGACGCCGCATCACGCGTGTTCGCCGGCACCATCAACGGCGCCGGCGCCATCGAGGTTCAGGTGACCCGGCTCGCCGGGGACTCCACCCTCGCCCGGGTAGTGCGTCTGGTGGCCGAGGCGCAAACCAAGACCACCTCCGCACAGCGCTTCACCGACCGGTTCCAGCGCATTTTCGTCCCGGTGATCCTGGTCGGTGTGGTCCTGCTGCTCTTCGCGGGGTTCGTGGTTGACGAGCCGTTCAGCGACACGGTGTACCGGGCGCTTGCCGTTCTGGTGGCGGCCAGCCCGTGTGCGCTGGCGATCGCCACGCCCAGCGCGGTGTTGTCGGCGGTGGCGCGGGCAGCGCGTGCCGGCATCCTCATGAAGGGCGGTGCCGCGTTGGAGGAACTTGGCCGGGTCGATGTGCTGGCCTTTGACAAGACCGGCACCCTCACCGAGGGGCGGCCCAGGATCGCTGATGTTTTTGCCACCGCAGACAGCGGCGACGCGGAACTGCTGAGGATCGCCGTGGCCGTTGAGGAGCAAAGCGACCATCCGCTCGCCCGCGCCATCGTCCGCGACGGCCGCCAGCGCCTGGCCGGGGCGGTGACACCCCGCGCGACGGACGTCCGCGCGCTGATCGGCCGCGGCATCGTCGCGTCCGTCGATGGGGTCGAAGTCTGCATTGGCAAGACCGAACTGTTCACCGACGCCGCCCAGCCCCCGCCGGCTGAGCTGACGGCCGAGGTGGACCGTCTCGAACAGGCGGGCCGCACGACGATGATCGTCCGCGCGGGCGACCGCTGGTTGGGCGCGATCGGATTGATGGATGTTCCTCGGCCGGAGGCGTCGGCGGTGATCGCACGTCTTGCCGCACTCGGCATCAAGAACACCGTGATGCTGTCGGGGGATAACCAGCGGGTGGCCGACGCCGTCGCCGCCGAAGTCGGTGTCTCCTACGCGCGCGGCGATCTGATGCCCGAGGACAAGGTGGCCCAGATAGCCGCCCTCCGGGAACGCCACGGCAGCGTCGGTATGGTCGGCGACGGCGTCAACGACGCGCCCGCAATGGCCGGCGCGAGCGTGGGTATCGCGATGGGGGCGGCGGGCTCCGACGTGGCGTTGGAGACCGCTGACGTTGCGCTGATGGCCGACGACCTGCGCGCGTTGCCGTTTGCGGTGAGCCTGAGCCGACGCTCCTCGCGCGTGATCAAGCAAAATCTGTGGGCGAGTCTCGGAATCGTCGCGGTACTCATCCCGGCCACGATCTTCGGCTTGGGCATCGGTCCCGCCGTGCTAATCCACGAAGGCTCCACGCTCATCGTCGTTGCCAATGCGTTGCGCCTCCTCGGAATGCCGATGCAGTCGGTAGCCCCAGCAGCGCCGCGCGTCGAGCCTGCAGTGGAGACGCAATGATGATCGAAACATCCAATTCTGCAGATGGATTCGAGCATTCTGACGTAGACACAGTGGTCGTCTTCGTGGACATCGCTGGGTTCACGGCTTTCACCGAAGCCCACGGTGATCATCGTGCTGCCGAACTGGCAGATCGGTTCGCCACCATAGCCGCCAGCAACCTCGGACCCGGCGACGCAATGATCAAGACCCTCGGCGACGCCGTGATGATCACCAGTTCGGACCCCACGGCGGCGCTGGCCTTCCTTCGGCGACTTCACCACGAGACCCGTCGCATCGACGGATTCCCGTTGCTGCGCGCGGGCAGCTGTGCTGGGGCAGTGGTGAAGCACCGCGGAGACGTCTTCGGGGCGACGGTCAATACCGCAGCCAGACTGGCCGCCGTCGCCCGGCCAGGTCAGATCGTCGGTGACGCTTCGTCCGCGTCCGCGCTTCGGGGAGCGGACCTTGTCGCGATGACGTCGTTGGGCCCGCTTCGACTGCGAAACGTCGGTGCCCTGGTGGAAGCGTTCGCCCTCGACGTCGGAACCCGTCACCAGGAGCACGTCGATCCGATATGTCGGATGCACGTCACGACGGATGTCCACCCGCTGACGATCACGCACGAGGAAGATGCCTACCGCTTCTACTTCTGTTCGACGGCCTGTCTACGCCAATTCGCTGACCGCGTTGGCGATTTGAGCACGTCGTCTGGTGAGGGGGATTTGCAGTCCACTCAGTCGTTTTTCGGTGAGGTCGCGACCCACTTCGGCACGCGAGAGGCCTCTCCGGGCGGGCGGGAGGCTGCACCGATGTCTACTCGTTCAACTTCCTCGTAAATTGGGTGTGCTTGCTTTGGTTCAGCGGGTTGGTCCCATCATTCCGTCACCCATGCCGGGTCCCATCATCCCGCCGCCCATCATTCCACTCATCATCGCCGGCATTCCTTCGACGACGAATCCGGTGACTTCGCGGGCGTGTTCGCGAATGGCGTTGGTCAGTTCGGGATCGCTGGAGGTTTCGACGACGAGCACACCGCTGGGTGTGAGCGTGATCTGACGTTCATAATCGGCAGCGCGGCGGAACAGGGTGGGCAGGCTTGAGCTCATGCAGGTGACTTCGCTGCCTTGATCGAGGTGGGTATACATCGATGAGACGTGGGCCTGCAGTTCGGCGACAAGGTCGGCGGAGTCAGTTTCGGTGGTGGTGCGCACACCTCCGGGAATCTCTTCGACGCGGCGTCGAAGCTCGGTATGCCGGGTGAACATGTTCATGTAGGCGCGCATGTCCATTCCCGTCGCGCCACCCATCCCGGGTTGGGCACGGCTGACCGGTATGTCGATGATGTTGCGCAAGAAATACCCCAGGCCGACGAGGGCCGCACCGGTGACGAGCATTCTCAGCGCCGCTCGTCTGCTCATTCCGTCCATATCTGATGTTCCTCCTCGCGCTCGACATGTGCCGTGGGAATCGCGTCGTCGGCGAACGCTTCGTGCGGATCTTCTTCGGGCATTTGCCGCTTCGTACCGACGATGGCCCGCCCGACGAAACTCTGGAATCGCTTCTACTGCAGCGTAATCGGCTATCACACGCTACGGCCGAGGTGTGGTCGGTACCCACATGCCCCACACGTTGCCGTCTGTGCCATACATCTCCGTTGCGAGATCCTTTCACTTGACTGGCCGGGAAAGTTTTTTCCTGAAACCCACGATGTACTGGCAGGGCGCTCCGACGATAGGGTCGATGTGCCTCAACATGCCCGCAAAGAGTGCGTCACCGTCTCCGTAAGAACGGCGTCGCCGTGAAGCAGCACCATCGGCGCCGCACCTGACCGCCGGGCGATCAGCGCCGCGAGCCGGGAGACGCGCGCTGCGGACGTTCGACGAATCACCGGGTGCCCTGTGCGACGCGACCGGCGCCATTGTCTACGTCAGATCTGCCAGTCCTGGGCTCCGTCGTTCTCGTCGTATGTACCGACGGAATTCTTGACGACGACGGGGTCCCCACTGCCGAAGTTGTCGTAGAACCACTGCGCGTTCGCTGGGCTCAAATTGGGGCACCCGTGGCTGACGTTGCGCTTGCCCTGATCGGCGACTGACCAGGGCGCGCCGTGAACGAAAATGCCGGCGTTGTTGATGCGCACGGCGTCTTTGACCTTAATTCTGTAACCTTCGGCTGCGTCGACTGGCACACCATACGTGGAGGAGTCCATCATCATGTCGGCGAACTTCTCGAGCACGTAGTAGGTGCCGTTGGGCGTCTCGTATCCCGGCTTACCCAGGGACACCGGCATGGTCTTCTCGAGTGTGCCGTTGCGCATGATCTCCATCTGGAGGGTGGCGTTGTCGATGGTCGCCACCAAAGAGTCTCCCGTGCGGAAGCTCGATTTCGTGCCACCGGCATCGATGCTAACCGTGGTGTTGGCGGGCCAGAAGTCGAGAGGTCGCCATCTGAGTTGGGTTGCGCTCATCCAGTAGAACTTCCCGGGGACCGCGGGGGTGGAGGAGATGTGGACGGCTTCCTCTGCCAGCGTGCGGTTGGCGATAGGTCGTTGGAAGTTGATGATGATGGGTTTGGCGACGCCGACCATCGAGCCGTTCGTCGGGTTGAACGTGGGGGGAGCGAAGACCGGTGGCCCGAGGTACGGCGCCGGGTTTTGGCCGGCTGGCGGGTCCTCGGCAGCTGCCGGCGATAAGTCGGGGGGCGGCCCGGTTAGCGCAGGGAGGAAGGGACTCGGCGCTGTCGAGCCGGGGACCGTAAGGGGGTCGCCGGGTGTGGGCGGGGGTATTTGGGGCTCAGCGCTCGCCGACGGCGCGGTCAGTACGGTTACGGCTGTTAGTACGGCCATCAGCATTGCTATGAAGAGCTTGGGGGGCGGGCATCGCATTCGGCTTCCTCCCTCCGATGATTTGTTTCTACGT
>JBMYXJ010000171.1:0-5994 GCA_049608285.1 Mycobacterium sp.
CGCCTGCTGACCGGTGCCGTCGGCCTGGCAATGAAGGCCATGTCAACGATCCTCGGATCGCAGATGTTGTCCGACGCTGCTGCCTTCGTCCAATCCCTGGATGCCACATTCGGAGGATTCAGGGAGAAGGCCGACCGTACCTACGAGCTACTCAAACGCCGGGGCACTCAGTTCGTCGTGGTGTCGGCCGCCGAACCTGATGCGTTGCGTGAGGCGTCCTTCTTCGTCGACCGACTATCCACCGAACACATGCCGCTGGCCGGTTTGATCTTGAACCGAACCCACCCCACGCTGTGCGCGCTCAAAGCCGACAAGGCGGCCGAGGCGGCAGCGGAGCTGGAGAAGACAGATGCTGGGGCGTTGGCGGTGGCCGCTCTGCGGGTACACGCTGACCGTGCGTCGACGGCCAAGCGAGAAGTACGGCTCTTGTCGCGATTCACCGGCGCCAACCCAACCGTGGCGATCGTGGGGGTTCCGTCGCTGCCATTTGACGTATCGGATCTAGAGGCGCTGCGGGCGATCGCCGACCAGATCACCGGTGAGGCTCCCAGCCAGGCAGGCACGGCCTAACGAACCATCACGGGCCCGGCAAGAAATCGAATTAGCCAGCGCTGCGATGCTTGCGCTGAGCAGCAAAGAAATCCGCCCAAGACTCCACTTCGGGGTGTTGCTTCAGCAAGGCGCGGCGCTGGCGTTCGGTCATGCCTCCCCACACACCGAACTCCACCCGATTGTCCAACGCGTCCGCACCGCACTCGGCGATCACAGGACAGTGCCGGCAAATCACCGCCGCTTTGCGCTGCGCGGCGCCGCGAACAAATAGTTCGTCCGGGTCAGTCTGGCGACACCGTGCATGTGAAACCCACGCAATACGAGCTTCAGCCTCTGCACCATGCACAATGGAGTGGGCGGTCGGATCCACCTTTGGATTGGGAGCGGCGGACTTGATACCTGACACTTGCGATGCCTTTCGTTCTGGCCGCGCCCCGACAACGCAGACGAAATTTGTACTCCGACGTCAATCGCTTAGCGCGATCTAGGCCACAACACGATGGCCTGGTGTGACCTACATCGCACTGTCTGCCTAACTTAGGTGGTCAGGGGTGTTCGGCGCAATACGTTTGTAACCTTTTTTTGGGACGACCGTGCCGCCCGGCCGCTACGGTGCCGGATACCGGCGTTTGTCGAGGGGTGCCCAGAGGCGATCTGGGCTGCTCCGTGGAGTCCGGGGCCGAGTCGTCGCTAGTCTGTACGCATGCCGGAGGACCACCCGACAAAACCGCCGGTGGCGGTCACGATCATCAAGCTCGCCTGGTGCTGCCTGCTGGCCAGTGTGTTGGCCGCCGCACTCATGTTTCCGGTCGTCGGCGGCTTCGGCTTGATGTCCAACCGCGCATCCGACGTTGTTGCTAACGGCTCGACCCAGCTAGTCGAGGGTGAGGTGCCCCAGGTGTCGACGATGGTCGACGCCGAAGGGAACGTCATCGCCTGGCTGTACGCCCAACGCCGCTTCGAGGCCCGCACCGATCAGATCGCCAACACGATGAAACTGGCGATCGTCTCGATCGAGGACAAGAGGTTTGCCGATCACAACGGTGTGGACTGGCAGGGAACCCTCACAGGCCTTTCGGGATATCTATCGGGCAACCTCGACACGCGCGGCGGTTCGACACTCGAACAGCAGTACGTCAAGAACTACCAGCTATTGGTGATCGCTCAGACCGACGCCGAGAAGCGGGCGGCAATCGAGACCACCCCGGCTCGCAAGCTGCGCGAGATCCGGATGGCGTTAACGCTGGACAAAACGTTCACCAAGCCGGAGATTCTGACGCGCTACCTCAATTTGGTGTCGTTCGGCAACGGGGCTTTCGGGGTCCAGGACGCCGCGCAGACCTATTTCGGCATCAGCGCCGCGGAGTTGAATTGGGAGCAGTCCGCGCTCCTCGCCGGCATGGTGCAATCGACGAGCACGTTGAATCCATACACCAACCCCGACGGAGCGCTCGAGCGCCGGAACGTGGTTCTGGACACCATGATCGAGAACCTTCCCGAGCACGCGGATGAGTTGCGCGAAGCCAAGCAGCGGCCACTGGGCGTGTTACCGCAGCCTAACGAGCTACCTCGCGGCTGCATCGCGGCTGGCGATCGAGCGTTTTTCTGCGATTACGCTCTCGATTACCTCGCCCGCGCGGGCATCAGCAAGGATCAGGTCGCCAGAGGCGGCTACCTGATCAAGACCACTCTGGACCCCGAAGTGCAGGGCGCGGTCAAGTCCGCGATTACCAAATTCGCCAACCCAGATCTTGACGGGGTCGCCAGCGTCATGAGCGTGATCCGCCCAGGCAAGGAATCCCACCCCGTGCTCGCGATGGCCAGCAACCGCACCTACGGTCTGGACCTCGACGCCGGGGAGACGATGCAGCCTCAGCCGTTCGCGCTGGCCGGCAATGGCGCGGGATCGGTGTTCAAGATTTTCACCGCCGCAGCCGCCCTTGATATGGGTATGGGGATCGACGCCCAACTGGCGGTACCCGCCCGGTTCCAGGCCAAGGGCCTGGGCAGCGGCGGAGCACGGGGTTGCCCACCTATGACTTGGTGTGTCCGAAACGCCGGCAAATACCGAGGGTCGATGAGTGTCACCGACGCTCTGGCGACCTCACCGAACACCGCATTCGCCAAACTGATCGCCCAGGTTGGGGTGCAGCGCACAGTCGATATGGCGGTGAGGTTGGGACTGCGGTCCTACGCGCTGCCCGGGACCGCACGTGATTACGACCCGGAGAGCAACGAGAGTCTCGCTGATTTCGTCAAACGGCAGAACCTGGGTTCGTTCACGCTGGGACCGATCGAGGTGAACGCGCTGGAGCTGTCCAATGTCGCAGCAACGCTGGCCTCCGGTGGCATGTGGTGCCCGCCCAACCCGATCGAGAAGGTCCTCGATCGCCATGGCGAGGAGGTCTCGGTGACCACCGAAACCTGCGAGCAGGCGGTCCCGGCAGGTCTTGCCAACACCCTGGCCAACGCGATGAGCAGAGACGACAGGGGCTCGGGCACCGCGGCCGGCGCCGCGGGGTCGGCTGGCTGGACTCTGCCGATGTCCGGCAAGACCGGTACTACGGAAGCCAACAGATCTTCAGCCTTCCTTGGGTTCACCAATCAGCTTGCAGCGGCCAGCTATGTGTACGACGACTCCCCGGACCCCAGCGAGCTGTGCTCGTTCCCGCTGCGCCAGTGCGGCAATGGAAATCTGTTCGGCGGCAATGAGCCCGCTCGGACCTGGTTCACGGCGATGCTGCCGATCGCCACCGAATTCGGTGAGGTTACGCTGCCACCGACTGATCCGCGCTACGTCAACGGCGCCCCCGGTTCCCGAGTGCCCAAAGTCTCTGGAATGAAGCAGGCCGCCGCCCGGCAGCGACTGCGCTCCGCCGGCTTCCAAGTCGCCGATCAAACCACACCGGTAAACAGCAACTCTCCGGCTGGCGCGGTTGTCGGGACATCTCCGAGCGGCCAGACGGTGCCCGGGTCCATCATCACGATCCAAGTCTCCAACGGCATCCCGCCTGCACCACCACCGCCACCGGCTGGTGGACCTCCGCCACCACCCGGCATTCCGCCACCGGTGGGCCAAACGGTCATCCAGATACCTGGTTTGCCGCCGATTACGGTGCCGGTACTCGTTCCGCCACCACCACCCCCGCCGCCCGGCGGACCTCCACCTCCGCCCCCGGGAGCACCCCTGCCCCCGCCCCCTCCTCCACCGCCTCCGCCTCCACCCCCTCCTCCGCCGCTGCCTCCACCGCCGCCCCCACCGCCGTGATAGCCGGGCCGCCGCGAGCGGCGCCACGCACCGTGTCGTACAACCACTGGCAGTAGGCTGGTGGGCATGGCTGCAGCTTCGACCGGTGCGATCTTGAAGACGACCGCTACCGCATCGATCGGCACGCTCGTGGCGGGCATCAGCTACGCCTCGCTGATCGAGCGCAATGCTTTCGTGGTCCGTGAAGCGACGATGCCGGTACTTGCGCCGGGCTCGTCGCCGCTGAAGGTCCTACACATCAGCGACATCCACATGCGCCCCGCGCAGCGGCGAAAGCAAGCATGGGTTCGCGACCTGGCCAGCTGGACTCCCGACTTCATCGTCAACACCGGCGACAACTTGTCCCACCCCAAAGCGGTGCCGGCGGTGGTGCAAGCCCTCGGCGATCTGCTGTCGGTCCCGGGCGTGTTCGTGTTTGGTAGCAATGACTACTTCGCCCCGAAGCTGAAGAACCCGGCCAACTACCTGACCAATCCGACACACCGGGTGACCGGGGAGCCACTGCCGTGGAAGGACCTGCGGGCAGCATTCACCGAACGCGGTTGGCTGGACATGACCCACACCCGCCGCGAATTCGACGTGGCGGGCCTGCATATCGCCGCGGCCGGCGTCGACGATCCGCACCTGTCGCGGGACCGCTACGACACCATCGCCGGGCCTGCGAATCCGACCGCGAACCTGACCCTGGGCCTGGCGCACTCCCCCGAGCCGCGCGTGTTGGACCGTTTCGCCGCGGACGGATACCAGCTCGTGATGGCCGGCCACACCCACGGCGGGCAGCTGTGCGTGCCGTTCTACGGCGCAATCGTCACTAACTGTGAACTTGACCGGTCGCGGGTCAAAGGCCCGTCCAAGTGGGGTGTGCATACCCAACTACACGTGTCTGCCGGTGTCGGCACCTCCCCGTTCGCCCCGTTTCGGTTCTGCTGCCGCCCCGAGGCGACCCTGCTGACACTCGTGGCGGCTCCGACTGGCGGTCCAGAAGCCAGATCCGCGGCAGAGGGGTCGCATCCGATCGCAGCGGTGCGGTGAGTGTGTCGGCGATGCCTGCCTCAGACAGCCGACCACGTTCCTGAGTGGACGACGTTCCTCACTTACCTCAGCAACTAATGACTGGCCAGCCAGGGGCTCGGCCCTTCCGATCTAGCCACACCGTTGGCCGAATTCGAGCGATCCGGACGCTGGCCTCTATCATCGGTGCCCCGCAGGAGTGGGCCGTCGGCGGTAATCAGCAGCCAGAGAGCGGCAACCATGAAAAAGCCCAGGTAGATCGATGCCCCTAGCCCGGTCATAGCGCACCTCGTTTCCTCCGTGTGTAACCGACAGTCTGCTTAACGCCACCGACACCCTAAATCCATCCCGCGGTGTGTCGCGGGAGGCAACGCGCGTTTGGCCTGAACCTTCGACCGTGCGATACGCTGTCGTGGCTTCACGCGGGGTGTGGCGCAGCTTGGTAGCGTGCTTCGTTCGGGACGAAGAGGTCGTGGGTTCGAATCCCGCCACCCCGACCACGAATGGTCTGACAAGAAAAGCCTGATGCAGAACGGCTAGGCATTCGGCCGCAGAGCACCCTTGGCACACCTCGCCCGAAACCCCCCCTCGCCCGATTTGTCGTCGTAACATCTGCTGGACCTTGCAGCGAAACCCGTCGCGCGAGGAGACGATTGGGCGCAATGATTTCCGAATATGCTTCCTCGGCCAGCTTCGATGATCAGCGCCCTGCCAGTACTGCGTGCCAACGTCGGGATGTGACCGGTCGAGCTGGGGTTCCTCGGATCGAGTCCGGCGTGCAGATGTCACCCAAACTTGGGGCGCTGGGCTATTCCAGCTACGTGGGACGGATAGGCGCGCTTGCGGTCGCGTTGGGCATTGGCGCGGCGGTGGCCTCGATGTCGGCCGTAGCTTCTGCCGACAGCACAGGCTCTAGCGGCTCGACGGGGTCGAGTTCTTCCGTGTCTGATTCGGCGGGATCTGATTCGACGGGTTCTGCGACTGATCCTGAGTCGTCGGATTCCGACGGTGACGATTCTGCGGAAGGTGGGCCCGCCGAGGCCTCCGATACCAACGAGGAACTGGCCAGCGAGGACGCCGACGAGGTCGCAGATTTCGACGACGACTTCGCCGCGGACGAAGTCGCCGATGCCGATGAAAGTTCCGTCGTGGAATCAGGTGCC
>JBMYXJ010000172.1:0-5986 GCA_049608285.1 Mycobacterium sp.
GCGAAGGCGGCCAGCACAACGATCGTCTCGGCGCCGCTGTCCTTGATGTAGTGGTGCACCTCAGGTCCGGCCGCCAACGGGTTGATCGGCACGACGATCGCGCCAAGTTTGGCGCAGGCCTGGAAGGCGATGACATATTGCGGCACGTTGGGGGCCATGATGGCGACCCGGTCGCCCTTCTTGACTCCTAATGTGGCCAGGGCATTTGCTGCTTTGCGCGCCATCGTGTTGATCAGCCCGTAGGGCAAGCGCATGTCGTTGATGATCAGATAATCTCGATCAGGGGTGGCCTCAGCGCAGCTGTTGAACATCTGCTTGATCGACAGCGGCGGGTAGATGACGGAGTACGGGACCCCTTTGTCGTAGTGCTTGAACCAGGGCTTGTTCCCGTCGACCATGATTTCCTTCCTGAGGTGGCACCCGTCAGTGGTGCGTGGTCATCTCAGCATGGCAGCATAACTGGGGCTGAGAGGGAGAAGTCGCACTTCAGCTCAGCCAGCAGTCAGATCCTGACGAACCGACAACGGACGGATGAACCCATGGACGCCGACCCCGCCGACAAGTTCGTGGCGGTTGTCGGAACCTGCGACACCAAACTCGAAGCGCTGCAATACGTCAAGGACCTCATCGTTGCCGCGGGCGTGCGGGCGAAGCTTATCGACGTCAGCCCGGGAGGCTCGAACGCCCAGGCCGATGTTTCCTCGGACCAGTTAAAGGCCGAGTGCACCGGAGCTCAGGAAAGACTGTCCAGCACGCCTGATCGGGGCACGGCAATTGCGCTGATGTCCGAGGTCTTCTCGGATTGGGTGCAGAAGCACGGGGGTCTCATCTCCGGCATGATCGGGTTGGGCGGATCGGGAAACACCGCGCTCATCACGCCGGGTATGGGAATGCTTCGGGTTGGAGTACCCAAGATCATGGTTTCGACGGTGGCTTCGGGCAATGTGGCTGCCTACGTGGGCCCTAACGACATCGCCATGCTGTACTCGGTGGTCGATATCGCAGGACTGAATTCGATTTCGAGAATGGTTCTGGGGAATGCAGCCCATATGTTGGCCGGCGCGGTCGCCCGGGCTGTTCCGGCTGTGGACCAGCCAGAACAGCCAGCGATTGGTCTGAGCATGTTCGGCGTGACCACGCCGTGCGTCGACCGCGTCGTATCCACCCTGAGCGATCGCTTTGAGTGTCTTGTGTTCCATGCCACGGGAACCGGTGGACAGACCATGGAGAAACTGGCCGACGAGGGCCACCTGGTCGGAATGATCGACGCGACCACCACCGAGATCGCCGACCTATTGGCCGGGGGCGTTATGAGCGCCGGTGAAGACCGTCTGGGCGCTCCGATTCGTACGGGCCTGCCTTACGTTGGATCATGCGGAGCGCTGGACATGGTGAACTTCGGTGGCATGGAGACCGTCCCGCAGAAGTACCGAGACCGTCAGCTATTGGTGCATAACCCGCAAGTCACCCTCATGCGGACAACCGCCGATGAAAACCATCGGTTGGGCTTGTGGATCGCCGCGAAATTGAACCAGATGGATGGGGAGGTCCGCTTCTTGATACCGGAGAAGGGCGTATCGATCGTCGATGTGGATGGCGGTCCTTTTCATGACGAAAAGGCTGACAGCGCCTTGTTTTCCGCACTGGAAGCCACCGTCAACACGACCGCGAGCCGCCAGCTGATCCGGGTGCCGCACGCAATCAACGACACTGCATTCGCCGACGCACTGGTCGATAGCTTTCTCGAAATAGTAGGGATCTGATCGTGGCTGAATTCTCGCGAGAAGCGATCCTGCAGCGCCTACAGGTCATGGCAGCCGAGGGCATTCCGATTGTCGGCGGCGGCGCCGGGACTGGCCTTTCGGCCAAGTGCGAAGAAGCCGGCGGGATCGATTTGATCGTTATCTACAACTCCGGTCGATACCGGATGGCCGGACGCGGATCGCTGTCAGGACTACTGGCCTACGGCAATGCCAACGAGATCGTCGTCGATATGGCCAAGGAGGTGCTTCCTGTCGTCCGGAGTACACCTGTGTTAGCAGGAGTCAACGGAACAGATCCATTCTGTATTTTTGATGCCTATCTGGATGAACTGGCACGGCTCGGCTTCGCGGGGATTCAAAATTTTCCGACGGTCGGCCTGATTGACGGCGTCTTTCGGCAGAACCTTGAGGAGTCCGGCATCTCTTACTCTCAAGAGGTTGACTTGATCTACCAGTCGCATCGCAAGGGCATGCTGACGACTCCATACGTCTTCAGCAGCCAAGACGCAGCCGCGATGGCCCATGCCGGCGCAGACGTCATTGTCTGCCACATGGGCCTCACGGCCGGTGGCGCGATCGGCGCGCAGACAACCCGCGGGCTCGATGAGTGTGTGGCCCTGGTGGACGAATGGGGTGCGGCGGCGCGCGCCGAGAAAGAGGACGTTCTCATATTGGTCCATGGCGGACCGGTCGCCGTGCCCGAAGATGCCGCGTATGTCCTGAAGCGTGCGCAGAACTGTCATGGTTTCTACGGCGCGAGTTCAATGGAGCGCCTGCCGACCGAGGTGGCGCTCACCGAACAATGCAAGAAGTTCAAGGCGATCAGGCGCGGTTGACCGCACGCGATCACCTCACGTGCGATTTCGGCGGCCGCAGTGTGAAGTCACGGCTCCGATCGAGCGGTAGCGAAGACGGGAGTGGGCTTCACCGCACACCTTGGGCCCGATAGCGGTCCCGTGCGATCAACGTCACCTGCAGATCGTCGATGAGCGGATCGAGGAAGCGCGCGCGGTAGTGCTCGTCGCTCACGGCTTGGGCACTGACATACATGAACGTTAGTGCGGCCAAGAAGAAGACGACTTGAATCAGCGCATCCGGAATCGGGATCGTGACACCCAGAAGGGCGCCATCGCCCGCCCCACCGTGCGTCCATGTCGCCCGCAGTTCCGGGCTGAGCACAATCAAACCCAGTATCAAGTAGATCATCGCGGTCAGCACCGCGACGGTCAGCACCTGCACAACCTGCGACACGCCCAGGACCAAGAAGACATTCAGCCGCTCGGCCCGCGTCAGCGGATCACTTCCTTCAGAATCGTCCATGGACTCGAACGGTGTGCCGCGCAACCGCGCGGCACACCCAGGTGCGGCCGCGGGCAATGCCATCACCGGCCGGGCCCGTTCCAAGGTCCCCGACACCAGAAAAGTCGCGGCAATGACACCAAGAACCAGTACGACCAACCACATCCGGCCGTGGCCGATCATCGAGGCCATGTCCCACACAGAGTGGTTGAAGAACACCAGCACCGTCAGCAGCACCACCGGCAGCGCCCGCAACACCAGCGCGCCCACGACCGCGATCTGCGCGACACTCAGCCGTAGTGCCCAACCCAGCACCGAGCCGATACCCGACGCGGTGAGCAACAGCACCGCAGTCACCACGGCCGCCGTGACCAGGGCGCCAAGGCCTCCGCGGTGGGTCTGATCGGCCACCAGAGCCACCGCAACCGCCACAGTCGACGCCACCGACCGGGCTCGGTCCGTAGGCAGCCGCGACACCAGCCATCCAAAGGCCAACGCTGCGGGCACAGACAACGCGATCAACGGCAGGACAATCCACGCGAAGGCGGTTGGCTCTTCGAGAATTTCCGTCTCGTCCTCACCGGTGAGCAAATAGATCGCCAGCACCACGAGATTCACGACGGCGTAGCCGGTGAATGCCGGCGCCGAGCGCGACCATAGCCTGCGACAGCGCGCCCGAGGAGTCAACACAGCCGGCAGGCCATGACGGAAGAACCAGCGCTCGGCGGAAGGCTGCGAAGTCATAGCGCAACCCACTCTCGCATAAGCGAAGCCAACCTTGCGCACAACAACTCGCCGAAGGCGCCGCAGAGAATGGCTCGCTACGGGCTCACCTCACTGGCTCAAGTCATCGACAGTCTCACCGATACCTCTTGCGCGGCACGTTTACCCGACGAGATCGCGCCGTCGATGTATCCGTTCCAGTGCGTTGCCGTTTCGGTGCCCGCCCAGTGCACTAGACCATGCGGCTCGCGAAGTTGCGGGCCGAGTTGTGTCCATACGCTGGGTGTCAGATGGGCTCCGTAGCACCCGCCGCTCCAGAGATCGGCAGTCCAGTCCTTGTCCGCATAGTCGATCGGTTTCGTCGCTACTGGGCCGAAGCAGTTGGCGAAGTGATCGATAACCAGTGCCCGGCGGTCGGTCGATGGCAGCGCGCTGACCTCGCGAGCGTGGCGGCCTTCGATGAAACCTACGAGCATGCCGACTTCTCCGTCAGGCGGAGAGTTGTCAAAGGTCAGTGAGACGGGGTCGTGGGGCGACAGTGAAATGCCGTTCAGCCCGTGCTGGCGCCAGAATGGCTGCGGGTAGACGGCAACACACTTGATGACCGCGCCCATGGGCGTGTTCTGAACCAGTTGTGAGCGTCGGCCGGACAGGGATGGCTCGAAGGTGATTCCGGCCGTTAGATGGGGCGGGATCGCGACGATGACGGCATCAGCGCGCACGGGCTGCGGCTGATTGGTGAACACCTCGACGAGCGTATCGTTCTGCACCGTGGAGCTCACCGGAGCGGACAGGCGCACCGGCGTTTTCAGTCGTGCGGCGAGTTCGGTTGCAAGAAGCTGGGTTCCGCCGACGACGCGTTTCTCTTGTGCTCCGTTTGTCGTCTCGAGGAGACGATCCAGGTTCCCTCCTGAGTGCACGTAGAACAGGAAGTGGAGCAGCGAAAGCTCCTCGGGCTCCGCGGCGAAGATCGATGTCGTGATTACTGACATCAGGTCGCGGGTTTGGCGGAATCGGACATTGGAGTGCAGCCAACTCTGGAGTGTCATCGAGTCCCATAGCTGCGCTCGGCGCGCTTGCCACGGAGCGTCGAGCGGCACAGTGCGCGCCATGCGTTCGAGGCGACGCTGCGTGATAATTAGCTCTGCCAGAACGCGTTTGGGGTACGGCGGCAATGCCCGAAACCTGGCCTTCTCGCCCGGGGCCACGAAGCCGATCGACTCGCCTTCGACGAACGTGTCGAACAAGTCCAGTCCAAGCTCCGAGCTCAATGACAGCGCGTGATCTTGAGTCGGGCCGAGCCATTGACCCCCTAACTCGACGACGCGGCCGTCTGCGAACTCGTGATTGACGACTCTGCCGCCGACTCTGTCACGCGCTTCCAGCACCATGACCTCGTGGCCGGCTGCTTCGAGTTCGTGGGCGGCAGTAAGGCCCGCTAATCCGGCTCCGACCACGGCGACCGTCAGCGTCGAGATCCCTGCCTGATATCGCATCCTTTACCTCCGTGGGCCGGCTCTAGTAGGCCAGTGTTGGCCAGTCCCCGATCACCTGCACCCGCAGCATCGAGTCTATGGGAGTATATACTCCCTTTCTATGCGAACCTTCGCGCTTGAGCCCAGGCTCTCTCCGTCGCAGGAGCGCGCGCGCGAAACCGTGGAAGGCATCCTCGATGCCGCCGCCGCCTTGCTGGACGAGGTGGGCGTGGAGGGCTTCAACACCAACCGGCTCGCGGAGTCCGCCGGCGTTCGTGTTCGCACCATCTACCGCTACTTCCCCAACAAACTGTCGGTGATCAGCGTGCTGGCCGCCCGCATGACCGAAGAGTGGAATCGCTGGTTCGAAAATGCTGAGCAGCTTGCCGATCCCGACTGCGACTGGCGCGAGGTCTGGTGTCAGTACATCGACGGCTTCCTGGCGGGCATCCGGGCGCTGCCCGGCGCCGCTGCAGTCCGGCGCGCTATGCACGCCATCCCCGAACTGCGAGACATCGACCAGAAAGACAACGCCCAGCTCGCCAAACGTCTGGCCAAGATCCTGCGGGTCCGAAACCCGCAGCAGACCCGTGGCGAGAGCGAGGCGGCCGCGCGTGCGCTTCTCGAGAGCGCCGTAGCCATCATCGACGTTGCGTTACTGCAATCTGGGCAACGAGAAGAGCCCCTCATCGAGGCCCTGAAACAGATGCATCTCGCCTATCTGAG
>JBMYXJ010000173.1:0-2931 GCA_049608285.1 Mycobacterium sp.
GCGGCTTCATCCCCTACGGCGGCACCTTCCTGGTCTTCACCGACTATTGCCGGCCCTCGATCCGACTCTCGGCCTTGATGGAGCAGCGGGTCGTCTACGTCATGACCCACGATTCGATCGGCCTGGGCGAGGACGGGCCCACCCACCAACCGATCGAGCATCTAGCCGCCCTGCGGGCCATCCCAAACCTGTCAGTGGTACGCCCCGGTGACCCCAACGAGACCGCCCATGCTTGGCGCAGCATCATCGCCCGCGCTAATGGCAGCGGGCCGGTGGGATTCATTCTGACCCGCCAGGGGATTCCAGTGCTCGAGGGCACGGACGCCCAGGGGGTCGCCAAGGGCGGTTACGTACTCGGTGGAGGTAAACCGGCCGACGACGCCGACGTCCTCCTGATCGCCACCGGCTCGGAACTACAGCTGGCGGTCGAAGCGAAGAAAATGTTGGCGGACAAGAACATCAACGCCTACGTGGTGTCGATGCCGTGCGTCGAGTGGTTCGATTCCCAGCCCAAGGAGTACCGAGAATCGGTGTTGCCACCCACTGTTTCCGCCCGCGTCATCATCGAGGCGGGCATCGCGCAGTGCTGGCACAAGCTCGCCGGAGACGCTGGCGAGATCATCTCGATCGAGCACTATGGCGCGTCTGCCGACGCCAAAACGTTGTTCCGCGAGTTTGGCTTCACCCCCGAGGCAGTGGTGGCCGCCGCACAACGATCGATAGCTAACTAGAGGCTATGAAAGAAATGGCAAGCGAAGGAATCTGAAATGACCCAGAACGCGAATCTGGCCGCACTGTCCCGTGCGGGTGTGTCGGTGTGGCTCGACGACCTCTCCCGGGAGCGGCTGCAGACCGGAAACCTACAGCAACTCATCGACACCAAGTCCGTGGTAGGCGTGACCACAAACCCCTCGATCTTCCAGGCAGCCCTGTCCAAGGGCACAGCCTACGACGAACAGGTCAAAGAACTCGCCGCACGCGGTGCCGACGTCGACGCGACGATCCGCACAGTCACCACCGACGACGTGCGTAACGCCTGCGACGTACTGGCCAAGCAGTACGAAACCTCCGGCGGAGTGGACGGCCGGGTGTCCATCGAGGTCGATCCCCGCCTCGCCCATGAAACCGACAAGACGATTCTGCAGGCCATCGAGCTATGGAAAATTGTCGATCGGCCCAACCTATTGATCAAAATCCCCGCCACGCTGGCAGGCCTGCCGGCGATCACCGCAGTGATCGCCGAGGGCATCTCGGTGAACGTGACGCTGATTTTCTCCGTGGAACGGCATTGCGCGGTGATGGACGCCTACCTCGCCGGGCTGGAAGCCGCTGCGGAAGCCGGGCACGATCTGTCCCGAATCCACTCGGTCGCATCGTTCTTCGTCTCCCGGGTGGACACCGAGATCGACAACCGGCTGGAGAACATCGGCAGCCAGGAGGCACTGTCACTGCGCGGCAAGGCGGGAGTCGCCAATGCGCGGCTCGCCTACGCCGCATACGAAAAGGTCTTCCTCGGCGGCGACCGATTCGCTGCGCTGAAGTCCGCGGCGGCCCGAGTCCAGCGCCCACTATGGGCGTCCACCGGGGTCAAGAACCCGGACTACTCCGACACTCTCTACGTCACTGAACTCGTCGCCCCCGACACCGTCAACACCATGCCGGAGAAAACCATGGACGCCGTCGCCGACCACGGCGTCATCACCGGAGACACGATCCGTGGACGCAGCACCGAATCGCAGGAGGTTTTCGACCAGCTCTCTGCGATCGGCATCGACCTGGCCGACGTTTTCAAGGTGCTCGAAGACGAAGGCGTCCAGAAATTCGAAAAATCCTGGCAAGAGCTGCTGGATGCCACCCAAATCCAACTCGACAGCACCAAAGGATGATCGGCGAGCGATGACCGACTTGTGGTGTAACCCATTGCGGGACAAGCGCGACAAACGCATGCCCCGAATCGCCGGGCCGTGCAGCGTGGTGATCTTCGGTGTAACGGGTGACCTGGCCCGCAAGAAGCTCATGCCGGCGATCTACGATCTGGCCAACCGGGGACTGCTACCACCGACATTCGCGCTTGTGGGTTTCGCGCGCCGGGACTGGGCAGACGAGGACTTCGGTCAGGTCGTCTACGAGGCGGTCAAGCAGCACGCCCGGACTCCGTTCCGCCAGGAAGTGTGGGACAGGCTTTCCGAGGGGATCCGATTCATCCAGGGAACATTTGACGATGACGAGGCCTTCGGCCGGTTGGCGGAGACGCTGAAAAAGCTGGACTCCGAACGCGGCACCGGCGGCAATCACGCGTTCTATCTGTCGATTCCACCGAAAGCCTTCCCCGTGGTCTGCGAACAGCTGCACAAGTCGGGCTTGGCCAGCCAGCAGCAAGGCCGCTGGAACCGAGTTGTGATCGAGAAGCCCTTCGGGCACGACCTGGACAGCGCGCGTGCTCTCAACAAGGTGGTCAACAGTGTGTTTCCCGAGGACTCGGTGTTCCGCATCGATCATTACCTCGGCAAGGAAACCGTGCAGAATATTCTGGCTCTACGGTTCGCCAACGAACTCTACGAACCCATCTGGAACGCACACTACGTAGACCATGTGCAGATCACTATGGCCGAGGACATCGGGTTAGGTGGCAGGGCAGGCTATTACGACGGAATCGGTGCCGCGCGCGACGTCATCCAGAACCATCTGATCCAACTGTTGGCCCTGACCGCGATGGAAGAGCCCGTCGCGTTCACCCCCCACGAATTGCAGGCCGAAAAGATCAAGGTGCTTTCGGCGACTCGCCCGCTGCAGCCGTTGAACCTGACCACCGCGCGCGGCCAGTACGCCGCCGGCTGGCAGGGCAGCGAGAAGGTACCCGGCCTGCTCGAGGAAGGGGGCTTCTCCCCAGACTCACGCACAGAGACATTCGCCGCGATTGCTCTCGAAATC
>JBMYXJ010000173.1:2941-5982 GCA_049608285.1 Mycobacterium sp.
GGGTGTGCCGTTCTTGCTGCGCACCGGAAAGCGCCTTGCCCGACGGGTCACCGAAGTCGCGCTGGTGTTCAAACGGGCACCTCACCTACCGTTTGACAGCACAACGACCGAGGAACTCGGCAAGAACGCACTGGTGCTGCGGATTCAGCCCGACGAAGGGATCACCACCCGGTTCGGCTCCAAGGTGCCAGGCAGCGCGATGGAGGTCCGAGATGTCAACATGGACTTCTCTTACGGCTCTGCTTTCGCCGAGGAATCCCCTGAGGCCTACGAGCGCTTGATCCTAGACGTGTTGCTCGGCGAACCCTCGTTGTTCCCAGTCAACGCCGAGGTCGAATTGTCCTGGGAGATATTGGATCCGATCTTGGAATATTGGGGCCGAACCGACGAAGCAACGGCGGGCCCCGAGCAGTACGAGGCGGGCACGTGGGGCCCGCGGGCTGCCGAAGAGATGGTGCACCGGTTGCATCGGGAATGGAGACGGCCCTAATGATCGTCGAGCTTTCAGATACGACCACCGGCGAGATCAACAAGAAGATCGACGGTATTCGCGAAGAAAGCGGGGCGCCGGCCCTCGGGCGAGTGCTGACGCTGGTGATCGCACCGGACAGCGAGTCGACGCTCGAAGGGGCGATTGAGGCCGCGAACTTCGCCGGCCGTGAGCACCCCTGCCGAGTTATCGTCATGCTTACCGGCGACCGCGGGGCATCGAAGTCCCGACTGGACGCAGAACTGCGAGTTGGCGCTGACGCCGGCGCTGGCGAGGTCGTGGTACTGCGGTTGCAAGGCGAACTCGCCGAGCATGCCAATAGCGTCGCGTTGCCGTTCCTGCTGCCCGACACTCCGGTAGTGGCGTGGTGGCCCACCACTGCCCCTGCGGTTCCCGCCCAAGATCCGTTGGGGAAACTCGCGATTCGGCGGATTACCGACGCCACCCGCGCACCCGACCCGCTGGCCGCACTCAAGGACCGACTGCCGGGATATGCCGCCGGTGACACCGACGTGGCATGGAGCCGGATCACTTACTGGCGTGCCCTGCTGGCCTCAGCGATGGACGAGCCGCCCCATGAGCCGATCGAATCGGCGGTGGTTTCCGGCCTGCAAGCCGAGCCGGCTCTCGACATTCTGGCGGGCTGGCTCGCGAGCAGAATCGAGGGCACCGTGACACGCACGGTGGGCACCCTGAAGGTCGAGCTACACCGGGCCAGCGAGACCGTCACGCTGAGCCGCCCGCAAGAGGGGCTGACAGCGACATTGAGTCGCACGTCGCGTCCGATCGCACTGGTGCCGCTAGCGCGCCGCGACGTTCGGGAATGTCTTGCCGAGGAGTTACGCCGCCTCGATCCCGATGAGATTTACCACGAGGCCCTGGAAGGCCTCGACAAGGTGGTCTACCGGTGACTCCGATCGTCGAAACCTATTCCGACGCGGATGCGTTAGTCGCCGCGGCCGGCGACCGCCTGGTGGGCGCCATTGCTGACGCGATCGCCGAGCGCGGTCAGGCCACGATCGTGCTCACCGGCGGCGGCACCGGGGTCGGGCTGCTCAGGCGGGTCGGCGAACGTAGCGACGAGGTCGACTGGGAGAAGGTCCACCTGTACTGGGGTGACGAGCGGTTTGTTCCTGCCGACGACGACGAGCGCAACGACAAGCAGGCGCGCGAGGCATTGCTGGACCACGTCGACGTCCCACAAGCGAACGTACACGCGATGCCAGCAAGCGATGGGGAATTCGGTGACGACCTCGAGGCAGCCGCTCAGGCCTACGGTCAGCTGCTGGCCGCCACCTTGGACGCACCGGAGCCGGAGTTCGACGTGCACCTACTGGGCATGGGCGGCGAGGGCCACATCAACTCGTTGTTCCCCGACTCTGCGGCGGTGCGCGAGACCGAACGCCTCGTGGTCGGGGTCACGGACTCCCCCAAGCCACCGCCACGCCGAATCACGCTGACGCTCAACGCAGTACGACGATCGCGGGAGGTGTGGCTGGTGGTCGCCGGAGCCGCCAAGGCCGAGGCAGTGGCCGCGGCGGTCGGCGGCGCGGACCCGGTCGACATCCCGGCGGCAGGCGCGGTCGGCAGGGAGGCCACGGTGTGGCTGCTCGACGAGGAAGCGGCAAGCGAGCTAGCGCCCAGCTTATTGTCGTCCAGCTAACAATCCAGGCTTATCGTCGCCAGCTTAGAGGTTCAGCAAATTTCTCGGGTTTTTCCGATACCACAGGTATGGCGAATTTGTGGACAGCGACGCAAGTGGTCACTTAATGTGTGGTGAATATCACTCGCCCGCTTCAGGCAGGTGGACCTAGCAGGAGGTCTTCTGTGGATCCCAACGGGACGGGAACCGTGCCGCCGAAGGGCACCCGTCTCAATGGGCAGGCAGTGTGGTCGGCGGTGCTCGCCCGGTACGAACTCGAGCCGCATGAGCAGGCGTTGTTACGGGAGATCGTCCGCAGTGTCGACGACCTCGACCGTTTGGCCGGCGCTGCTACGAAGCAGCCGGCAATCTCAAGAGACGGGTACATCAATCCGGCGCTGAACGAGGCGCGGCAGCTGCGCAGTGTTCTAGCCACCCTCGTCGGGGCACTACGATTGCCGACCGGACCCGACGACGTTAAAGCCTCGGTCCGTCCAACCGAGCCGCCCAGCGTTGTCCGCAATATTCATCCGCGGGCGCTGCCACAGGGGCGCCACCACAACGCGAGTGATCCATCGGTTCAGGAACGCCAAATATCGGTCGCCGAACTCTGCGCCAGGCTAGGCGGCGGGATCCGGCTCGTAGTTTCTTGATCGAGTGCGGCCATCGCCATCAGCTGCATTAGCCCACGACCAGGACGTGCAAGGTGCGCGGGCCGTGAACGCCTTCGACCCGGTCGAGCTCGATATCGCTGGTGGCGCTGGGACCGCTGATCCAGGTCAGCGGTCGGGTGTGCAGACCTAATTCGATCAGCTGTGCCACAGCGTTGGGAACATCGTCGACTATCTGGCTGGCCTGGACCACACACACGTGCACATCGGGAACCAGGCTCAGCGCGCGGCGACCTTG
>JBMYXJ010000174.1:0-5948 GCA_049608285.1 Mycobacterium sp.
GCATATCGCGCGATGTTCGTCGCCGTCGCCGAGCTGGCGTGGTCGACACCGCCACCGTTGAGGGCCGACACGCCTCCCCACGAACCCGACCGGGAGTGTTGTCGTCATGACTGCCCTGCCAAATACCGTAGGCGGTTCCCTTAGTGGGATCCGATATCGTAATATGGCCATCCGCGCCGGGGGCACTCTAGTGCCCTCTGGAATCGGCACCGTGTTGTTCCTGAACGGATCGCTGCCCATAGTTCAGTGAAATCGACTTCGTATGTCGATGGGCGAGCGCCAAATTACCGCGCGTACTTAACTGTTCGAGCCAATCCGATGACGATTGCCATGGTAAAGTACGCCGCCCGGGTCTGCCCGTGCGGCGCGTGAGAGCGAGGCTGGATGGACGAATCTGAAGCCAGAATGGGCGGCGAGAACCGCATCCAGGATGTGTCGTCGCTGCCGAGCGTCGGCGTGGTGATTCCGGTTCGAAACGGCGCCCACATCATCGGAGAGACCCTGGAGTCGGTCCTGTGGCAAACCTACCGGGGCCCGGTCTCGGTGGTCGTGGTCGACGACGGCTCGACCGACGGCATCGCCGAGCTCGTGAGTAGTCGATGGCCCACCGTACGCGTTGTCTCCATCCCCCCAAGCGGGCCTTCGGTGGCCAGGAACGTGGGGGCCGCTGAAGTGACCACCGATTGGTTGTGCTTCCTGGATTCCGATGATCTGTGGCACCCCGAACACCTCACGCTCCTCGTGGAGCACTCGTTCGCACTCCCAGAGGCTCGGGTCCTTTCCGCCGGGACAATCCGCTTCTCAACCCAACCACTCACCAACACTCTGACTGCACCGAAGCTAGACGTGCCGGGCCCGGTCCGCGCTGTTTCCGTACCGCCCCGGGTCATCCCGGAGCCAGGAAGTATTCGTTTGTCGGAAGTCGAGCGCCTGACCGATGCCCCTTGGACACTCGAACATCGACATTTCCTGAAGGGCAATCCGATCTCATGCGGAGCGCAGATCATCGACAGGCGTCGATTTCACGCAGCAGGCGGATTCCCAGTTGCGCTCCCGACAACCGAGGATTACGGCTTCTGGTTGACTGTCTCACTCCTGGGGCCGGTGTACGCGACACCCGACGCCACATTCTTCGTGCGTGTCGCCGAAGCATCGAGGACCACCAATACAAACATAGGTCTCGGTCATATCGCGGCCACGCTGCCGTTCCTGGTCGACGCAGACCTCGTGCGAAATCCCGACGATGTGGAACAAGCGCTCGACGACCCGCAGCCCTGGCTGAGAGCGTTGTGGCTCGCTTCCCGTTCCGCGCTCGCCAGGCGTCGCCCACTTGAGCGCCGGATCACCGCAGCACTAGTGCCGCTACTGATCCGGCGCCGGCGTGACCGTGCCCGATTCCACATTTCCGCTGCGGTAGCGCACGCCAGATATCTCTCTCGCCGCAGCGAGAATCCGTAGCGGGCGAGCGGGATGGTGCAAGACGACGGCGGCACCAAGGCCGACAATCGCGGTGAGACGCTAACGATGCGCAGAGCGCTGAACGTAGCGACGATGGGTTCGTTCGCCAATATGGCTATCGGGGTCGTCAGCGCCCTGGTGGTTTCCCGTGTCTACGGGGCGGCCATCCTCGGCGCGTACGCGTTGGCGTACGTGGGCGTGGCGATGTTACCGCTTGCGACCTCGCTCTGCGAGCAGCCGGCCCTCGTACGACTGTTGGCGATGGAACCGCAGCGGGGCGAACGCGGATCGGGTTTGGCGCTCGCGGCGTTGACGCTGTCCTACACGCTGACACTGCTCATCGGCCCGCTGGTGGCACTCGGGTCGGCCTTCTACTTGATCCATGCTGCCCGCCTACCGGAGGCTGTCGCACCGATGGTGGCGTTGGTCATCGGGTACATCGTGTTGGACAAGCTGTCCTGGAATATCGACGGGGTTCTCTCCGCATATCGTGCGGCCGGCCCACTTGCGATCGCGAACTTGCTGAACTCCGGGGTAATGGCTACTGCCGCAATAGTTCTGGCGCTGGCCCACAGGTCGCTTTGGTCCCTCACCATTGCGTCCCTGATTTCTTCAGCCGCCGCGCTCGGCTTTCGGTTGTGGGCCGTGCGTCCGTATTTGCGCTGGAAAGTTCCGCGAGACGCCTACCGGGGTGGGCTGCGTGAGATTCCTGGCATGATCCGATTCGGACTTCGCATGCTGCCGGGTTCCATCTCTGAGGGTCTTACCTTCCAGTCCGCTCTGTGGGTACTGGGGGCCACGGCGCCGGTAGCCTCGGTCGGCGCCTTCAGCCGGGCGCAAAGCATCACCGTCAAGATCGGGGATTTGAACCACCGGTTAGCAGCGGTGATCTATCCGTCGCTGGTCCGCCGCGCTCACATCAACGATGGCGGTAGGTCATTCGTCGCGGATGTGATGACCTTGCTGAGCCGTACCTTTGCCCCCCTGTTCATCGTCCTCTGCGGCGCGGCGGGAGCAAGCCATACCATCCTCGCGCTGTTCGGCCAGGACTTTCTCAGTGCCGAGGGCGCATTGTCCGTCCTGCTCATTGCGACAGGCATCTCAATAGCGACTATGATCTTTGGCGAAGGTCTCACCGCGTTGAACCGGCCCTCGTTGGTCTCGATAGGCTACGTGGTCGGCCTGATCGCAACGCTGGGCCCACTCATTCCGCTGACCCGCAGCTACGGCGCAACCGGTGCGGCCGTTGCGTTCCTCATCGGTACGGCCACAAGCACAGTGTTTCTGTTCACCGCCCTGGTCGTCGCGTCGCCCGGTAAGTTTGGCCCGCACCACCTGGCGATCCGCGGACTTGCGCTCGCCGCTAGCAGCGTCGTCGCGTACGCGTTGGTGCACTGGGTCCAAACCGTTGCCGGTGCACCCCTGACTGCGGCTGTCGGCTTCGCCCTTACCGGGCTAGTTCTGTGGGCTCGCAGGCGGGCGATATCCGAGCGACACGACGTTGAGGACGATCAGACCGTGCTGGGTAGCCGCTCGCGTAATGAACTCGCGTAGGAAATAGATGCGTGCGTTGACCACTCAGCGCAGCAGACCCCGGTTCTCGTCGCTGGCCGCGTCTGGCTAGAGTGAATTGCCTGCTGAGGCAGGTTGTGAGCAGAGGGGTTTCGCCATCGGGTTAGCAAGTCGGCGTACCCATCGCTCGATCGGGACCGGCGCCGATGAGGCTCGTTTCCGTGACATCTAACGCCGATAGCGACCAGGGGAGAACTCATGAACCGGACCGCAAAGCGGTGGATGCGAGCAACAGCGAGCGTCCTACCAGAAGAAGTGCGCGCCAAAGCGGTTAAGCGACTGCGGGGCCGCCGCGTGCGGTGGGGTTCACTACGCCGGACGGCCCCCATTAGCGAGTATTACGGCTTTGAACGCGGGACGCCGATCGATCGCTACTACATCGAGGCATTTCTGGCACGTGAGGCAGCCTCGATCCACGGAGAGGTGCTCGAAGTGCTCAATAGCACATACGCGTGCCGTTTCGGTGGTGCGGATGTAACACAAACCCACGTTGTCGACATCGATGAAAGCAATCCTGCGGCGACGTTGATCGCCGACCTCACAATCGTCGGTTCACTGCCCAGGCAAGCCTACGACAGCATCATCATGACCCAGACGCTTCATGTCACGCGCAACGACTCAGCGGGATTCGAAAACCTCTGGCAGTCGCTTCGCCCTGGGGGAACATTGCTGTTCACTGGGCCATGCATCAGCCGGTTAGACGACGGAGTACCTGACTCTGATCACTGGCGCTATACGCCGCTGGGACTGCGGTTGCAGCTAGCCAAACTACTTCCCGCCGCAGAGGTCCGGGTCGAGGCGCACGGCAATGTGCTAGCCGCGGCAGCATTTCTGTATGGCATCTCCGCCGAGGAACTGACCAGGGCCGAACTTGACGAGGACGATCCCAGATTTCCACTCATCGTGTGCGCCCATATTTCGAAGTCGCCAACCGCATAGGGAAACCCGAATAACTCCAATGGCTTTCACAATTGCCCCAATGAAATCCATTGGCAGGCAGGGTTTGCAGCGCCTAACTAGAGTGATCAGCCCAGCCGTGGGTAATCGCGACCGATGGTCCTATTGCCTTCCCGGAAGGCGCGGAAACGTGAGGAGACCTTTGATTTCTTCTGCGCCAACAGCTTCGATCGCCATCGCCGACCGCTCCGATCCCGCGCGACCGCCCGCTCGGCGGCTACCGAAAGTGACAGTTGCTACACTCGTTCGTCGTGTCGATCTCCACTTCGGTGCGCGCCGCCGCCAAGGCCGCTGCCAAGTCATTTGCATGGCGGATTCTTCTCATGTTGCTGCGGTTCTCGAATCGCCACGCAGGTCTGATCCTGGTCTACCATGACATAGCAGATCGTGACGGCAATCCCAAGCGGGAGCTGGTCCCCCCTGTCTCACAGCTGCGATTCACCCGGCAGCTCAAACACCTACGCCGCTATTACCGGCTTGTACCCCTGGCCGAGCTCCAGCAGGCCGTTACAGCCCGACGTCGTGGGCAACGATTTCCGGTTGCCGTGACATTCGACGATGACCTCGACCATCACTACACACAGGCGCTGCCCGCTCTGCACAAGGTCGACGTGCCAGCGACTTTCTTCTTGTGCGGTTCTTTCCTGGATTCAGCGCCGAGAGATTTCTGGTGGCAACGACTCCAGCGGGCAGTTGATGCGGGTGCCGATGTGACTCAACTGGCAGGCACCGGCACGATCCACGATCAGGGCAACGCGATTGCGAAGCTAGCTCCAGAACGGCGTGATGAAGTCGCCTTCGAACTAGGGAAACTCAGCGGCCCGCCGCCACCCGGTGTGGTGTTGACGGCAACTCACGCTCTCGAGTTACCGCAGATCGGCTTCCACACCGTCCGGCACGATACGCTGACCCAGCTCGACGACGATCAACTCGCTGATGCCCTAACCGATCGTCGGGTTCGCCTTGCCGAATTCGTCGGAAAGACGGTCGATATGATCGCCTATCCGCACGGGCGCTCGGACCGGAGAGTAGAAGCTGCCGCCCGAGAATGTGGATTCGCCATCGGCGTGACCGGGCGGCCGGAGGCAGTGCGCCCGGGCACCGACCCGCTAGCGATGGGCCGATATGAGCCGACGGGACATGCCCCGACAAGGGACGTCGCATTTGACCTAGTCCGCGTCCTGAGCAGACCCCTTAATCAGGAAAATCCGGAAGACGAGACGAGCCGAGACGTGGTGCACAACGTCGTTATGGCCTTGAGGTAACGCCGCCGCCTTAGCGGGAGGCGAACAGGTAATGGGCCGCCCATGGTCGCGGATCTTCGGCATGTCGGGTCACCGTGAAGCCCGCCTCCTCCAACAACCCGCGCGCAACGTCCATGGTGCGATACGAGTCGTCGCCGGTCTCGTCGGCGAGGAAGTCGTGGCACCCAATGGCAGCGTGTTGAACGATGGGCAACACATCACGCGCCCCGCGAAGAGCGCCGACCTCGGCTCCTTCGATGTTCATCTTCAGGAAATCGATGCGCTTCAACTCCAGCTTGGTGACCAGGTCCAAAATGCTGACGGCTTGAACCGGAATCCCTTCGCTGCCGATCCTGTTCTCCTGGCAGAACCCCGCCCGTAGGTCGCTGATCATCACCGGAGCGTCGGAATCCATCGCCGCTGCGTGCACCAGTTCGACGTTGTGCAGATCGTTCAGACGACAGGCCCGCTCGAGCATGTCGAACGTCGCGGGGTGCGCCTCGACAGCGATAACCTTCCCCGATTCCCCAACCATGCCGGAGAGCGGAAGTGTTTCTGTTCCGATTCCCGCTCCGATGTCGAGAACCACGTCACCCGGTCTCACGACGTACTCGCGCAAAAAAACATCTCTGGCGAAATCAGCGCACTGTTCGATACCCATCCCGTGGGGGTAGGGCATGAGCGTGGCGCCGCCGGCGGTCCGCTTCAGCCAGCCGC
>JBMYXJ010000175.1:0-5943 GCA_049608285.1 Mycobacterium sp.
CGGGGGAAAAGGCGCACTCCCGGGGAGTGGCCTACACTCCGAAGGACGGCGGTCGAGTCGTGGTGTATCGCCGCCCTGGAAGTTAGGTCGCCTCGAGCGAATCAGACTTCGGCGCGCCTGGGCAGTTTCCAGCCCGGACGCGGGAAGTGGCAGGTATAGCCGCCGGGATAGCGCTCCAGGTAATCCTGATGTTCGGCCTCGGCATCCCAGAACTCTTCGGCCGGGCTGACGGCGGTGACAACCTTGCCTGGCCACAGCCCGGAGGCGTCGACGTCAGCGATGGTGTCCAACGCGATATCGTGCTGCTCGTCTCCGACATAGAAGATCTCAGAGCGGTAGCTCGATCCAACGTCGTTGCCCTGGCGGTCCTTGGTGGTCGGATCATGGATCTGAAAGAAGAACTCCAGCAAGGTTCGGAAGCTGGTCAGTGTCGGGTCGTAGACGACCTCAATTGCCTCCGCGTGTCCTGGGTGATTGCGGTAGGTCGGGTGGCTGTTGCGTCCGCCCGTGTATCCGACTCGGGTGGAAACCACACCAGGTTGCTTGCGGATCAGGTCCTGCATTCCCCAGAAGCAGCCGCCGGCCAGAATTGCCCGCTTGTTATCGCTCACGCTTGTTCCTCTCCGGCCGACCTTGCGAATCGGCCCTAGTGAATCGGCCCTAGTGAATCGGCCCGAGCGAATCGGCTCTCCTACCCTGCATACCCCTATTCAGCGAGGCCGTCGAGGTCGGTGGTGAAACCACGCACTCAGCTACTGCTCGCGAGTGCCCATCGCACAGATTCTGGGCAGGCAGCCGGTATCAGCAGACTCAGGCTATTGCGGCGGCTATTGCGACCTGTGGAAAGTGTGTGCCCGGTATCCGTCGCGGAGGCTCTTCAACGCGGTATTCAGCAGTAGGCCCGGCACCCAGATGGCGTTGAAGTCTCGGGCTCGGCCAACGATGGATATCGGGTCATCTTGTTGCGTGTAGCCGTGGTCGAGAAAGAGTTGCTCAGGATTGCTTTCGAGCAACTTGAACTCACTGCCAAGGGCGAGGATTTGGTCGTACATCTTGCCCAGGTGCCTGTCGAAGAAGGTCTTGTCCATCAAGTCGCAGATCAACGTGTGGTTGGGAAAACTACTGGACAGCGTGTCGAGCAGTTCGCGCACCTGCGTTCGGTCGAGATACATGAACACGCCTTCGATGACTACCAGGGTTTCAGCTTCGGGGTCGCACTGGCGTAGCGCGACCGGGAGTTCGCCGGCTCCGAAGTCAACCGCGATGCGTTGCAAAGGGTTCGGACAGGTATCGGTCGGCACTCGGGTGTTCTTGTGTTCGATGATCGCAGGCTCGTCGAACTCCGACCATCGCCCGCCGGCCAGTCGGTAGGCGCGGCTGTCGAAGCCGGCACCGATATTGACGACCTGCAATTCCTTGTTCTGCTTGAGGTACTTGCTGATCCGGTCCTGGAATATTCGCGATCGCACCACGTTGCTGGCATTGCGGCGAGGATTGCCGGCGAACCGCGCCGAAATGGATCTTCCTTCGTCGGTCATGAAGTCGTCTGCATAGATGTCGGCGCAGATCGACCCCGGCGCCTTCGCGTCCTCGGCGCGGATACCGCAGCAGAAGAAGGCAGTCTTGGATATGGCGTTCACAGGGTCGATTCCTCCAGCTGTGCCAGCAGATTCGGACGTAGGTTGTTTTCGGACGTAGGTTGCTCGATAGGCCGGGCTCCTCTGATGCGAGGAGCGCACGTCGGTGTCCAAAGAGTATCGCTGCCCGACCCTCTAGGGGCCTCTTGTTGCAGACGTGCCTTCGCACGACAAAGCGGGACGGTACCCACAAAAGATGTATCCAGGCGTAAGCCTGATACGGGTACCGTCCCGCCTTGGTCGTCGATTTCGCTTACCGCTGGACGGTGGCGGCGACCTTCTTGGCCGGCGCCTTCGTGGCGGCAGTCTTACGGGGCGCGGCCGCCTTCGTGCCACTGACAGCCTTCTTGGCCGGCGCCGCCTTCTTGGTCTGGCCACGGCGTTTCTTGAGCACGGACTCGCCGCGCTCCACCAGGGTCTTGTACTGCTCAGTGGCGGATCCGCGGTAGCGGCGCAGTTCCTCGGTCGTCAGCCGGGCACGTAGTTCCTCACGGCGCTCCGGAAGATCCTTCTGCAGCTTGAGCAACCGCTCACGGGTCTCATCGACCCTGCTGCGAGCATCACTACGAGCCTCCACGGCGCGCTCACGCACCGCGCTGACGGTCTCGCTGACCTGCTCCAGGGTCAGATCGGCGACGCCGACGGCAGCGAGAAATGGAACCTTCAGATCATCGACGGTGATCGCGTTGTTCTTGGCCATTTGGTGATTCCTTTCAATTTGAGAAATACGTCGGGGTGATGGATGAGCACGGTCTAGCGCGGTGCGCGGCTGTCGGCTTTCCCACGGCAGCCCGGTCTCTTCGCCGACCCGGACTAGATACGAACAGGGCCTGTTGTTGCTGCTCGCTGGTCATCCGCGTCGGTGGTGGTGGCATCCCCCACCACAATCGGTCTCGGCGGGTATCAGCCCGGACGCCACCACCGTACGAACGTGCGCTAGCTGTGGCAAGCGATTAGCTAGCAGTGTGATTCGATTGTCCAGCGGGCGGCGATTGTGAGCCCCACCACTGCTTACTTCCCGGATCCCCCTTCGGCCGTTGAGTCCGCGGCTCGGAGGTGTGTGGATCGTCTCGGGCGTGCCCTCGACATTCGTGGGTAGAACGTGTTCTAGTTTCAGATGTGACTGCCAATGCTTTCACCCGGGACGAGCTTGCGGCGGCGTTCGCCGAGTTCGAGAAAACCGTTGACCGTGCGGCGCAGACGCGTGATTGGGATCCGTGGGTTGAGCAGTACACCGACGATGTCACCTATATCGAGCACGTCGCCGGCACGATGCATGGCCGCGAGGAGGTGCGGCCCTGGATCTGGAAGACGATGGAGACTTTCCCGGGTAGCCACATGACGGCATTCCCATCGCGTTGGCGGGTCTATGACGAGGCGACCGCGCGCGTCCTGTGTGAACTCGACAACCCGATGCGCGATCCCGGCGACGGCACGATCATCAGCGCCACCAACATCTCAATAATCACCTACGCCGGTGACGGGAAGTGGTGTCGGCAGGAGGACGTCTACAACCCGCTGCGGTTCGTGGCGGCGACCGTGAAGTGGTGCAAGAAGGCCGAAGAACTCGGCACGCTGCCCGATGTCGCGGCCAAGTGGATGGCCGAGTTCGGACAACGCGGGTGACTGCCACGCCGGTCACCGCACGGGTGCAACCCGTTCTGGCGTGTACGACGTCGCGGCACCGGCGGAGTTGATCTTGCCGGCGCGGCTGCATCTAACCGCCCCGGTGTCGGGCTAAGGCATATCCTCGGGCTTGACGCCAGGTGCGGGCGAAAGCTCGGGCGCCTCCGATGGTGGTCTCCGCTTCCTTGTCTGGTGAAGGCCGGTGACTGCCAGGATTCCCAGCGCCAGCAGTGGAGCGATGATTGTCACGCTCAGTGTCGCGGCGTCGGGCACTTCCTGTCCGCGCGCATGCGCGAGCACCCCGATCAGCGGTTGGAAGATCAATCCGCCGATGCCCACGATCAGCATGTTGGTCAGGCCCATTGCCACGCCGGAAAGGTGCGCCGGCGTCTCGTCCTTCACCATGGTGAAAGACAAGGCGTAGAACGAATTGAAGACTCCCAGAACGAACATCGCCGCGGACAGAACCACATGGCCATGGACGACGAACAGGATGAGCCCCATCATCGCCGCCGTCCCGGCGGCCCCCAGGGCAAGCAGCGGCGCAGGTATGCGGTACCTGGAGCACAGCCAGGCGGAACCGAGCATGCCGGGCAGGCACCCCCAGAAGTAGAAGGAGGCGATCACCGAAGCCGCCGACAGGCTGAGGTGGTGATAGGTCTGGAAGAAGGAGACGCCCCACAGCCACGCGAACGCCACCCCGGCCGACGCCACCAAACCGCCTGCCATCGCGGGGGAGAGTATCGGCAATGAAATCAGCAGCCGAGCAATCGCTCCGGGTCGGGGCCATTCCTCAGGACCGCTTCCGGAGACTGTTCGGTTCCTGACGAACGCGACAATGAGAAGAAGAAGGACCGCCGAGAACACCCCGCAGGTGATCATCGCGACGCGCCACCCCGCGCGCTCGACGATGAAGCCCAGCGTCTCCTGGCCCAGCGCCGCGCCGACCATGCCGAACACCTCGGTCAATGCCGCCAAGATGGGGAAAAGGCGTCTGGGAAACCATTGCGCGGCGAGCGCCATTGCGCACACCACTGTCGGCGCAGCGCCAAAGCCCATGAGGATGCGGGTCAATTCGGCAACATTCGCTGTATGCGACATCGCGAACAGAAACGACGCAACCGTGCAGAGGAGCGCTCCGCCGATGAGTACCGACCGTGCGCCGAAGCGCGACACCAGGATTCCTGCCGGGATCTGCAGAAGGATGTAGGGGTAGTAGAAGCTGGAAGACAGGCCGCCGAAACCCGCTTCGTTCAGCGAGAGATCGACGACCAAACCTTCCCGCATAACACTCGGGAACGTTTGCAACACCATCTGGAAGAAGACGAACAAAGCCGCCGCGCCGAAGATCAGGCTGCTACGCCACGGCGACCAGCCGGGCCAGGGAGTGTCTCTCGGGGCACTGCTCTGCGTGCTCGCCATGCCATCAGCGTAAATGCTCAGCGTTGACGCGGATCAGAAAATGGAACGCTGCAAGCCTGCACGCTGGTGCTGATTCGCCTGTTGAACAGTCGAAGGGCTGCCACCACGTGTCGGGTGTCTACCCCACCGTCTGTCAACCGTCCGGTCAACGGGCACGTGTTGGACTGGTATGAAGGTCTGCCAACGGCTAGCCGCCTTCAGCGCGGCGCTTGAGCCGCTCCAGTGTGAGCTTGATGTGCTTGGCGTTCGCCCCGTTTCGATCGCTGACGCCGGTGCTCATTGCGGCGGGCTTGAGTATCCACCGGGGGCGGCGGTCCCATGTCGCTTCAGTGACCATGCAGCCGCCGTCGGTCTGCTCGATGTCGTAGCGCCAGTGCGCGATTGGAACGATTCCGGCAGTGTGAACGTCGAACGCGAACGCCCGGCCGGGGTCAGCTTCTGTCACAGTACATTTGGTGGTCCAGGTGTGGGAGCCATTGCGGTTGCGCCCCTTGAACACAGCTCCTGGCGCGGCGGCGTTTCCTTTGCGCCATCGCATCTCGCCTGCCTCTTCGGCCAGTGACCCCAGGGTGGCCAGGTCAGTGATCAGTGCGTACACCGCGGCGGAGTCGGCTGCGATCGTGACGGATCCGTGGGCGTCGGGGGCTGCTGGTTGGGACATGCGGCGATGGTAGTCGGTGGGGGCTCCAAGCGAGGAGGAGTTCAATGGGGCAATGAGCGAACGACCTATACCGGAACCCCGCGAACCTCGCGAGCCCCCGGCGGCCCACCCCATCAGGATCGAACCGACCGGAACCCGCATCACCGTCCACATCAATGCAGAGGTGGTTGCCCAGACAGAATTCGCCCTGACGCTGCGCGAAGCCAGCTATCCGGCAGTGCAGTACATCCCGCTCGGTGATGTCACTGCCGCGCTGACCAGAAGCGACACCGTCACGTACTGCCCGTACAAGGGAGACGCCGGCTACTACCACCTGCGCACCGACCACGGTGAGACCGTCGAAGACGCGGTGTGGAGCTATGAGCAGCCCGTTGACGCGGTGTCGGCTATTGCGGGTCATGTGGCTTTCGACCCGAGAAAGGCCGATGTCCGGCTCGAAGCCTAGGCTGGCGTCGTGCGCCGCTCGGCCAGCGTGGTTTTCGCTGGACCCGCCAGTCCGGGTCTGACCCTGTCGCCCCTGCGGCGCGGCAAGGGAGACCCTTGCTATCACGAAGGCGCCGATGGGGCCATCTGGCGCACCACCCTGCTGGGAAGCGG
>JBMYXJ010000176.1:0-5901 GCA_049608285.1 Mycobacterium sp.
CACGTCGTCGAGGCGGAGCGACGTGTCGATGCCGATGCCGATGCCGATGCCGAATCAAAGACGCTGACGGATCGGCCGCTGGTCATCCTGCTGCACGGGTTCGGTTCGTTCTGGTGGTCCTGGCGACACCAGCTGACCGGCCTCACCGGCGCCCGGGTGGTGGCGGTCGACCTCCGCGGCTACGGAGGCAGCGACAAGCCTCCGCGGGGCTACGACGGGTGGACGCTGGCCGGGGACACCGCCGGGCTGGTGCGAGCGCTGGGACACCAGTCGGCCACGCTGGTGGGTCACGCGGACGGCGGGCTGGTCTGCTGGGCCACCGCAGTCCTGCATCCCAGAGCGGTGCACGCAATCGCGGTGGTGAGCTCCCCCCACCCCGCTGCGCTGCGGACGTCGGCGTTGAGGCGTCGCGATCAGGGCAGAGCGCTGTTGCCCTCAATGTTGCGTTATCAGGTGCCCGGCTGGCCCGAGCACGCGTTGACCCGGCGCCGCGGCGCCGAACTGGAGCGACTCGTGCGGCACCGATCCAGCGCCGCATGGCAGGCCAGCGAAGATTTCTCGGAAACCATTGAGCATCTGCGGCGTGCCATCCGAATTCCGTCAGCCGCACACTCGGCGTTGGAGTATCAACGTTGGGCGGTTCGCAGCCAGCTGCGCAGCGAGGGGCGCCGCTTCATGCGGTCGATGAAGCGCCCGCTGTCAGTTCCGGTGCTGCATTTGCGCGGTGACGCCGACCCCTACGTGCTTGCCGATCCGGTGTATCGAACACAACGCTACGCCCCGCACGGACGGTATGTGTCGATCGACGGCGCGGGTCACTTCGGCCACGAGGAAGCGCCGGAGACGGTCAACGAGCAACTGTCGCGCTTCCTGACCCAGCTGTACGGCTAAGGCGCACTTAACTGAGGCGCACGTAAGTCATCCCCTAGCCACCCGTATGCAGCCCATAAGTTTTGGCCACCGCATGGCGACACTCAGCAGCTATCACGCACTCGTGGCGAATCTCACTGCACCAAGATTCCTGGAACATGCCCTCGGGGAGTAAGCCGCTTCGGGCAATCCGTAACTTTCTGTCCAACTTCGCGATTGGGCATTCGGGCCTCGCTGGAACCCACCACCGCCGTGGGTGAACGAACGTATTTCTGCATCAATGCGCCAGAAAGTGGCGGCTGGAAGTCGTTACTGTTGGAGGATCACCCCACTGCACTGAGGACTGCCATGTCTAGTGATATCGACGATCAGAGGCTTGCCCAACGCGCGGCCGAATTGTCCATCGCCGACCCACAGTTCGCTGCTACCCGCCCCAGTGCAGCTGTTGCCGCAGCAATCGAGCAAGCTAGGCCATTTCTGCCAGCGGTGATCGAGGCGGCGATGGTGGGCTATGCGGATCGACCGGCCATGGGGCACCGTGTCGTCCGGTTCGTCACCGACCCGCAGAGCGGACGTACTTCGCTGGAGCTGCTCCCAAGGTTCGAGACCGTCACCTACCGCGAATTGTGGGCCCGCACCAATGCCCTGGCCAGTGCGTTGACCCATGGCGAATGCTCGGTGTCCGCCGGTGACTGCGTCGCCGTACTCGGCTTCACGAGCATCGATTACGCCACAGTCGATTTAGCTATCGCACGCATCGGTGCAGTGTCAGTCCCCCTGCAATCCGGCGCGGCAATCACCCAGCTACGGCCTATCGTCGTCGAGACCGAGGCGGCGGTGATCGCGGCGAGTGCCGAATACCTGCCCGAGGCGACGGAACTGATTCTCGACGGTCATGCGCCCACGCGTCTCGTCGTCTTCGACTATCACCACGAGGTAGACGATCATCGCGAGGCACTCGAAAACTCCCGCGCGCGGCTCGCCGACACCGCGGTTGAGGTCGAGACGCTGGACGACCTGCTGGAACGCGGACGAACGTTACCGACCGCGCCGGCCACCGTGCCCGGCGAGGAGGATCCGCTGTCATTGCTGGTCTACACCTCGGGCAGCACCGGCGCTCCCAAAGGGGCGATGTATCCGCAGAGCGCCGCCGCCGGCATGTGGTCGAGTGGGAACTGGTTCGGGGCGAGCCCCGCGTCGATTACGGCCAACTTCATGCCAATGAGCCACATCATGGGCCGCACGATCCTCTACGGCACGCTGGGTAATGGCGGCACAGCCTATGTTTCGGCCAAGAGTGACCTTTCGACCTTCCTCGAAGACCTCGCGTTAGTGCGCCCCACCGAGTTGGTTTTCGTACCCAGAGTCTGGGAGATGCTGTTTAGCGAGTTCCAGCGGGAAGTCAACAGCAGGCTGGCCGACGACGACAACGGCGACGGGCGTGCCGCCATCGAATCACAGGTGCTCGAAGAGCAACGCCGACACCTCCTGGGCGGGCGGTACCTGAGCGCGATGACTGGCTCCGCGCCCATCTCCGCGGAGTTGAAGACCTGGGTCGAATCCCTCCTCGATCTGAACCTGGTGGACGGATACGGCTCCACAGAGGCGGGGATGCTCTGGTTCGACGGCGAACTACAGCGGCAGTCGGTGATCGACTACAAGCTGGTAGACGTGCCGGACCTGGGGTACTTCCACACCGACCGGCCCTATCCCCGCGGTGAGCTACTGGTCAAGACAGCACACATGTTCCCCGGCTACTACAAGCGCCCAGAAATCACCGCCGAAGTGTTCGACGCTGACGGCTACTACCGAACCGGTGACGTTGTGGCCCAGGTGGGCCCCGATCAGCTGGCATATGTCGACCGACGCAACAATGTGCTCAAGCTTGCCCAGGGCGAGTTCGTCACAGTCGCGAAGTTGGAGGCGGTGTTCGACGACATCGCACTGGTCGAGCAGATATACGTCTACGGCAACAGTGCGCGGCCCTACCTGCTGGCGGTGGTGGTACCCACCGAAGAGGCATTGCAAGCCCACGACCTCGCTGAGCTGAAACCGTTGATTGCCGATGCGTTTCAGAACGCAGCGAAAAACGCCAACCTGCAGTCCTACGAAGTGCCGCGCGACTTCATCATTGAGACCACACCGTTCTCCGTGGACAACGGCCTACTCACCGGAATCCGCAAGTTAGCGCGGGCGAAACTGAAACAGCACTACAGCGAACAGCTGGAACAGCTGTACACCGATCTGGACGAAGGCCAGGCAAACGAACTCGACGACCTACGCCGCAACGGTGCTGAGGGGCCGGTCCTTACCGCAGTCCGCCGAGCGGTGTCTGCGCTGTTAGGAGGCTCGACCGTCGACCCGGCACCCGACGCCCATTTCACTGACCTGGGCGGAGACTCGTTGTCGGCGTTGACATTCGCCAATCTGCTGAACGACATCTTCGACGTCGACGTTCCCGTGGGCGTCATCGTCAGCCCAACCTCGGGCCTGCAATCCCTGAGCGCCTACATCGAAACCGAACGGGCGCCCGGGGCTAAACGCCCGACATTTGGCAGCATCCATGGCCGCGACGCGGTACAGGTGCACGCCCGCGACCTGACCCTGGACAAGTTTCTCGACGCCGAGACCCTATTGGCTGCGAAGTCCTTGCCCGGCCCGAGCGCGGAGGTGCGCACAGTCCTGCTGACCGGGGCGACCGGCTTCCTCGGCCGCTATTTGGCCCTGCAATGGTTGGAACGCATGGACCGAGTCGGTGGCACGCTGATTTGCCTGGTGCGCGGCAAATCCGACGACGACGCACACCAACGTCTCGACGCGACCTTCGACAGCGGCGACCCACAGCTGCTGAGCCACTACCGAGGCCTGGCCGCTGATCGTCTGGAGGTCATCGCAGGCGACAAAGCAGAAGAGAATCTTGGCCTAGACCAGCGGACGTGGAAACGGTTGGCCGACACCGTTGATCTGATCGTTGATCCTGCCGCGCTGGTCAATCATGTTCTGCCGTACAGCCAGCTATTCGGCCCCAACGTGCTGGGCACCGCGGAACTGATCCGGATCGCGCTCACCACGAAAATCAAGCCCATCACCTACCTGTCCACCATCGCCGTCGGCGAACAGGTCTCACCCGGTACGTTCACCGAGGACGCCGACATCCGGGAGATAAGCCCCACACGCGCATGCGATGACAGCTACGCAAACGGCTACGGAAACAGCAAGTGGGCGGGCGAGGTGCTGCTAGCCGATGCCAACGATCTGTGCGGCTTGCCGGCCGCGGTTTTCCGTTGTGACATGATCCTGGCAGACACCACTTATCAGGGACAGCTCAACGTCCCGGACATGTTTACCCGGATGATGTTCAGCTTGGCGGCCACGGGGATCGCACCAGGGTCGTTCTACTGCCTCGATGCTGACGGCAACCGGCAGCGCGCGCATTACGACGGGCTTCCCGTCGAGTTCATCGCCGACGCGGTCTCCACTCTGGGCGCGCAGATCGTCGACGGATTCGCCACCTATCACGTGATGAATCCTCATGATGACGGTATCGGATTCGACGAATTCGTCGACTGGCTGATCGACGCCGGAAATGCCGTCGTACGCATCTCCGACTACCACCATTGGGTGCAGCGATTCGAGACGGCGCTGCGTGCGCTGCCAGAGAAGCAACGCCAGGCGTCGCTCTTACCGTTGCTGCACAACTACCAAGAACCAGCCGCCCCGATCCAGGGTTCGGTCTTCCCGGCCGACCGGTTCCGTGCGGCCGTGCAGGACGCCAAAATCGGTGCAGACAAAGATATTCCGCATGTCACAGCTGCAGTGATCGCCAAGTACATCACCGACCTACGTCTGCTCGGACTGCTCTAGAGCGACCAGCGGCGACAGAGCGCGCCCAGATCCAAGGCACCCGCAAACTACACAAATTGAGCACCGGCGGGTATCTCAGTTGGCTGGCTGGCTGACGCATTTGCCGGTGGGCACCGGCTCAACGCTACCCACCTTGGCCATCTGCTCGGCTACCTCGTCTGCGGTGAGCACAAAGCCGGTGTCGACATCGTCGACTGCTGCGCCGAACACCACGCCAAGCACCTTGCCTGCGCGGTTAATCATGGGGCCACCCGAATTTCCCTGCTTCACAGTGCCTCTGATGGTGTAGACCTCACGAGTAACGGTTGTGCCGCGATAGATGTCGGGGCCATTGAGCTTGATGACCTCTCGGACACGCGCCGGCGTGGCAGTGAAGTCTCCGCCGCCGGGATAGCCCATTACGATCCCGTCTGTTCCCGAAAGAGCTTCGTCGGCGGCGAACTGCAGGGGGGCGGATGGCAAATCGGGCACATCCAGGATCGAGATGTCGGCGTCAGGGTCGTAGGAGACCACGTGCGCGTCGTAGGTCTGGCCGTCCACGTCGACCGTAACGCTCTCCGAACCGGCGACAACGTGGGCGTTGGACATCACCCGGTTTGGCGCAACCACAAACCCGCTGCCTTCGAGCACCTTCTGACAGCTCGTTGCGACCCCACGAACCCTGACCACGCTCGGGCGAGCCAGGGCGACCACCGCAGAGGCGGCCAACGTCGGATCGGGGGCGTCAACCGCCGCAAGCGTTGTCGGTCCGAACGGCTTGAGTACGTCGTGCAGCCCGGCGTTGTCCCACAGCGCAGAAAGCCGGTTGGGTACTGATCGCAGCCAACTCGGCGCCACCGCGTCAACCTCGGCGATCACCTGCGAACCACGAACGGCCGCGACGAGATTGGGCTGCGGGGAGGATGTCAACGCGGTACCCAGTAGCCAGGAAGCGGTCAGGACGAGGACCAGCTGAAGCGCCACGCCCACCACCGAGTCGAAGATGCGCAGCGTGGGATTGCGGATCGCGCCGCGCACCGCCCTACCAAGAACGACGCCGGCGATCTCACCGACGACCACCAGCGTCAGAATCAGGAACAACGTCACGAAGAGCTGGGTGCGCGGTCCATTTATGTGAGTGACGATGTGCGGGGCGAGTAGAACCCCCGCCACGGCACCGAGAACTAC
>JBMYXJ010000177.1:0-5894 GCA_049608285.1 Mycobacterium sp.
GGTCCAGCAACCCACGGTCCTTGCGGTTGAGGACCGCGTTGTAGACGAAGTAGCTCGGTGCGGGAGGTTGCCCTTCGGTGACCAACTCCATGAACGTGGCCTTGTCGAGGGCACGCAGAGCGTAGTTTGTCTCCTTCTGCTCTCCCATGGTCGACCACAGGTCGGTGGACAGGTTCTTGCCGCAGGCCGAACCCGCGCCGTGGGCCGGATACACCCGGGTGGCGTCGGGCAGCGTCATGAGTTTGTTGTGCAGCGAGTCGTAGAGCATGTCAGCCAACTCGTCGCGGGTGAACCCGATCGAGGCCAGCAGGTCCGGCCTGCCGACGTCGCCGATGAATAACGTATCGCCGGTCAGTACTGCATAAGGCACCTCGCCGTCGCGATGCTGGTAAACGACGATGCTCATCGACTCCGGCGTGTGCCCAGGTGTGTGGCGGAATTCGAGGGTCACCTCACCCAGCGAATAACGTTCACCGTCAGCAACACCCATCGACTCGAACTCGGTTTCGGCAACCGAGGAGTACACAATCTTTGCTCCGGTGGCCGCTGCCAACTCAAGGTGCCCCGACAGGAAGTCGGCGTGAAAGTGGGTCTCGATGACGAGCTCGATCGTGTAGCCGAATTCCTCGGCATCGGACAGATACTCCGACACATCACGCTGCGGGTCGACAACGACTGCACGCCCGGTGCTTTCGTCAGCAATCAGGTATGACGCATGGGACAGGCAGTCCAAGTAGTACTGGATGAACTTCATATCTGCACTCCATTTCCTTCGGCGACGAAGAGGGCCGTGACAAACGTCCAGAATATACCCCTCTGGGTATAGAAGCGTTCCGACGGTCGAGGAATTCCCCACTTGCATGTACCCCTCGGGGTATGTGTACCATCTCGGGTAGCATACCCCAGGAGGTATAGGCATGACGCTCACCATCGTTCTTGCCGTGTTCGTCGGCATTTCCCTGGGGATGCTCGGCGGTGGGGGTTCCATCCTCACCGTCCCACTGCTCGCCTACGTCGCGGGCATGGACGCCAAGCAGGCCATCGCGACATCACTGCTGGTCGTCGGAGTCACCAGCGGAATCAGCGCGATCTCGCACGCACGGGCAGGCCGGGTACAATGGCGCACCGGCCTGATCTTCGGCGGGGTGGCCATGGCCGGCGCGTATGGCGGGGGGTTGTTGGCCCGATTCATTCCGGGCGCGGTCTTGCTGACCGGATTCGCGATCATGATGATCGGCACCGCCGTCGCAATGCTGCGCGGACGCAAGAAGACTGAGGGGCCCGACGGTACCGGCCGCGGACATCACCTGCCGATAGCGACGATCATCGCTGAGGGCGTCGTCGTCGGCTTCGCGACCGGCTTGGTTGGCGCCGGTGGTGGATTCTTAGTCGTGCCCGCCCTCGTACTGCTGGGCGGTTTGCCGATGCCCGTCGCGGTGGGCACCTCACTGATCGTGATCGCGATGAAGTCGTTCGCGGGTCTGGCGGGATATCTGTCCAGCGTGCAGATCGACTGGGCGGTAGCGCTGGCGGTCACCACCGCGGCCGTGGTGGGCGCCCTGCTTGGTGCCCGCCTGACGGGGAAGATCAACCCCGAGACGTTGCGGAAGGCCTTCGGCTGGGTCGTTCTCGCGATGGCCTCGGTCATCCTGGCCCAGGAGATCCACCTCAGCTTGGGAATCGCCGCAGCGACAGTAACGGCGATCGCCGGTGTCATGGCATTTGCATGCTCCCGGTACGCGCACTGCCCCCTGCATCGGCTTGTCGGGACAACGTCTGCTGGCCCGTCCCCCTCATGATCCCAGGGAATACCCCCGCGGGTACCATGGGTTTATCTGGTCGACGAAGGGACTGACACCCATGGTTGGTGACGAAGACGCGATCCTCGCGGTGCTCAACCGGCTACGCCGGGCACAGGGGCAGCTCGCCGGGGTGATCTCGATGATCGAAGACGGCCGCGACTGCAAAGACGTCGTCACGCAGTTGGCTGCGGTGTCGCGGGCTCTAGACAAGGCCGGATTCAAGATTGTCGCAACCGGATTGCGGGAATGTGTGACCGGGAAGGCCGCTGAGGGACAGCAGCCGATGACCGAGGCCGAGCTCGAGAAGCTGTTCATGGCCCTGGCCTGACCTGGCGATTACTGACGAAAGGGAAACAGACAGTGAGCTACGCATTATCGACGACGCTGCACACGACTTTCGAAGACGCAGTCAGCAGGACCCGCAAAGCGTTGGCGGAGCAGGGTTTCGGAGTGCTAACCGAGATTGACATGAAAGCGACCCTGAAGGCCAAGTTAGGCGAGGACATGGAGGACTATCTGATCCTCGGCGCCTGCAACCCGCCGCTGGCCCACCGCGCGGTGAACACCGACCGCCAGATCGGGTTGCTGTTGCCGTGCAACGTCGTCGTGCGCGCAGACACCACCAATGTCGACACGGTGATCATCGACGCGATGGACCCACAGGTGATGGTTCAGCTCTCCGACGGGCCGGGACTACGCCAAGTCGCCGACGAAGCCGCGGCCAAGCTGCGGGCTGCCATCGACTCCCTCTAGACGCCGACCGCCACTAGGGAACTCGCCCCCAAGCCCGATTCTCGCCAGGGAAAGACTTGGCGGTGGCGGAGGGATTTGAACCCCCGGACGGTTTTAGCCGTCTCTCGCTTTCAAGGCGAGTGCATTAGGCCGCTCTGCCACGCCACCGCGGGACAGTCTAAACGGGCCCGATCTTCGCCGACGGCGCCGTGGACTTCAGCCCTGCACTGACCCGCCGGCAGTTCTCCCCCATCGCCAAGATTTGGGGCTGAGGCCCTCCAGCAGTCCCCGCCATCTGCACATCGTAGGGCGGCATATCGATGGCAGGGGGGCTGAAACCGCGGGGTGTTTCTGCAGCGTAGTAGCGTTCAGCCAATGCTCGCGATAGTGGCAGAGTCCCCTGACCGACTCGCCTGGCAACCCGTGCCGGACCCCGCGCCCACAGCAGGCGAAGTTCTCATCAAGGTCGCGGCCGCGGGGGTCAACCGCGCCGACCTGCTGCAAGCCGCGGGCAAGTACCCGCCCCCGCCCGGTGCCAGCGAGATCATGGGCCTGGAAGTCTCGGGAACAATCGAGGCTGTCGGCGACCGCGTAACGCACTGGACCCCGGGGCAACAGGTCTGCGCCTTGCTAACCGGCGGCGGTTACGCCGAATACGTGGCCGTTCCCGCGGGCCAGGTGCTGCCCCTGCCCGGCGGCGTCGCGCTGCCACACGCCGCAGCACTTCCCGAAGTCGCCTGCACCGTCTGGTCGAACCTGGTGATGACCGCCAGCCTGCGTGCCTCGCGGCTGCTTCTCGTACACGGCGGCGCCAGCGGCATCGGCACCCACGCCATCCAGGTGGCCCGCGCATTGAACTGCCGAGTCGCGGTCACCGCGGGCTCCCGCAACAAGCTTGACCTGTGCGCCGAGCTGGGTGCCGAGATCACCATCGACTACCACAATGAGGACTTCGTCGAAGTCGTGCGCAACGCAGGAGGAGCCGACGTCATCCTCGACATCATCGGCGCCGCCTACCTGGACCGCAACATCGACGCCCTGGCCCACGACGGGAGACTGGTCATTATCGGGATGCAAGGCGGTGTCAAGGCAGAGCTGAACATTGGCAAGCTGCTCGCCAAACGCGCCGGCATCCTGGCGACCGCGCTGCGGTCACGGCCCGCCGAAGGCCCCGGCGGTAAGAGGGACATCGTCGCGAGGGTCGTCGCCGACGTCTGGCCCATGGTGAGCGAGGGCCTCGTGCGGCCGGTGATAGGAGCCGAGTTCCCGATGTCCAAGGCACAGGCCGCCCATGAGCTGCTGGCTTCGGGCGATGTGTCGGGCAAAGTGCTACTGCGCGTTGACCATTAGACCTCGACGGCCATCCTCACTCACCCCAGGGACGCGAGCGCCCGCACGAGCTGATCAACCTCGCCGGTGGTGCTGTAATGCGCCAAACCCACGGTCACCGCGCCACCGATGTCGTTGACACCGATGGCCTCCAGGACGCGCGAACTCGCGTTCGCTATCGCCAGGATGCCGTTGTCGGCCAGTCGCTGTACGACCCGCTCGGCGGGCACATTGTCCATCGCGAAGCTCAGCACCGGGATGCGCACCTGCGGGTCCCCGATCACCGTTACGGTCGGCAACGAGCGCAACGACATCAGCAGGTAATCGAACAGCCCGCTGAGGTAGGCCGCCGAGGACTGCATCGACACTGCGAGCCGCTCACGGCGGGTTCCCTGTGCCGAATCATCCAAATTCGCTAGGTACTCGACGCTTGCGACGACGCCGGCCAGCATCCCGAATTGGTGAGACCCGAGCTCCAAGCGGGCTGAGCCGGTGGCGCACGGGTCCAGCGACACCGACCCGAAGGTGTCTATCGCCGAAGCGTCGCGGAACACCAAGGCCCCGATCGGCGGTCCACCCCACGCGATGGCATTGACCGCGACCACATCAGCCTCAAACTCAGCGATGTCGAACAGCCGATAGGGTGCGGCAGCCGAATGGTCGACCACGACGAGCCCACCGACGTCGTGTACTAACTTGGTGACCTCGCGTAGCTCGGTGACCGACCCCAGAGTCGAAGAGGCAGAGGCAATTGCGACAAGGCGGGTGGGCCGGGTCACCAGGCTTTCCCATTGCCAGGTCGGCAGCTCGCCGGTCTCGATATCGACCTCGGCCCACTTCATCTTGGCGCCGTAACGATTCGCTGCGCGCAGCCATGGTGCGATGTTCGCCTCGTCGTCTAGCCGGGTGACCACCACCTCATACCCCAGCCCCACTCGGCCCGATGCAGCGTCGGCCAGCGAGGTCAACAGCAGCGCGCGGTCGGCACCCAACACGACTCCGGCTGGATCGCCGTTGACTAAATCCGCCACCGCCCGCCGGGCAGCACCGAGAACCGCCGAGCTGCGCGCAGCCGAAGGGTGCGGACCAGACGGGGTGGGCATCGAACCCCGGAATGCCGTAGAGACGGCCCGGCTGACTGAGTCCGGCAGCAACATGCCGTTCTGGGCGTCCATATGCACCCAGCCATCGCCCAGCGACGGGTGCAATCCACGCACCCGGGCGACGTCGTATGCCATGTCAGCCCACCTTAGCGCGTTCTTGGGATCCGTCAGAGTGGTCCTGATCCCGGCCGATCCCGTGGAGTCCCGACCTTCCATGTCCATAGTCCACAGCAACCGCAACGGACCATCTGGGCAGCAATACTAGTCCAGCAATCTTGAGGGCGGCAGGCCCAGCCATCGCGCGGTTGTCGATGGCATCAGGGTAATTCTTGAGAGTGTTGCGGCAAGCTCACTGGACAAATCGCCGTCGTAGGAGAGGATCGTCTACGACACCGGCCTGGCCCGCACCCACCCGCATGCGCGGAGCCAGCCGCAATAGGAGAGCGATGCAGGGGCACTCTAGGGACATGACAACCAACACCGACGACGACAATGTCGAGATCATCGGCGCCGGCCGGGGCGACGAGGACGTTCAGGAGTTCGGGCAAGAGGACGAAAATCCGCTGTCCGAACTCGTCGAGCAGCCTGCGAAGGTAATGCGGATCGGCACGATGATCAAGCAACTGTTGGAGGAGGTGCGGGCAGCACCGTTGGACGACGCGAGCCGCGGCCGCCTGCGCGACATCCACCACGCCAGCATCAGTGAATTGGAGGAAGGGCTGGCCCCTGAGCTTCGTGAAGAACTCGAGCGGCTGACGCTGCCGTTCACCGAGGACGCGATCCCGTCGGACTCGGAGTTGCGGATCGCCCAGGCCCAGCTGGTCGGCTGGCTTGAGGGGCTCTTTCACGGGATTCAAACAGCCCTGTTCGCTCAACAGATGGCGGCCCGGCAGCAGCTCGAGCAGATGCGTCAGGGCGCGCTGCCGCC
>JBMYXJ010000178.1:0-5885 GCA_049608285.1 Mycobacterium sp.
TTCTGGGCACCGAGCGTCTGCTGTCGTTCCATGTCGACTACGCGTCGGTGACCCGGCTGCTGTCATCACGCACCGGGCGGCTGGCGGTCGCGGGAGTCAATGCCACCGAACACGTGTGGGACTTGCTGCCCAGAACCAGGTGGTAGACAGGTGCCGTGACTGACCTCGATGGCCTCGACCTGGGCGCTCTGGATCGATACCTGCGCGGGACCGGGATTGCGCGCACCGGAGAGCTGCGCGCCGAGCTCGTTTCCGGCGGACGATCCAACCTGACCTTCCTGGTATCCGACGATGCATCGCAATGGGTGCTGCGCCGCCCGCCGCTGCACGGGTTGACGCCGTCGGCACACGACATGGCCCGCGAGTACCGCGTGGCGGCGGCGCTGGCCGACACGCCCGTGCCCGTCGCGCGCGCAATCACCATGGGCGACGATGATTCGGTGCTCGGCGCACCGTTCCAGATGGTGGCGTTTGTCCCGGGCCGGGTGGTGCGCTACAACATCGAGCTTGAGGCGCTTGGGGACCGGGCCACCATCGAATCCTGCGTCGACTCGCTCATCAAGGTGCTTGCCGACCTGCATTCGGTTGACCCTGAGTCGGTTGGTCTCGGTGATTTCGGCAAACCGAGCGGCTACCTGGAACGCCAGGTACGTCGCTGGGGCTCGCAGTGGGACCTGGTAAAAACCGACAACGACGCCTGCGACGCCGATGTCAGGACACTGCACACCAAACTGGCCCAAGCGATTCCGCCGCAGAGTCGGACAGCGATCGTGCACGGCGACTATCGCATCGACAACACGATCCTCGACGCCGAGGACCCCACCAAGGTGGCCGCGGTGCTGGATTGGGAAATGTCTACCCTCGGTGATCCGCTCAGCGACGCCGCACTGATGTGTGTGTACCGGCACCCGACGTTTCACCTGGTGCACGCTGACGCGGCCTGGGCCTCCGAGCTGATTCCGAACGCAGACGCGCTGGCAGAGAAGTACTCACTGGCCGCCGGCCAGGCGCTGGACCACTGGGATTTCTACATGGCGCTGGCCTACTTCAAGCTCGGGATCATCGCCGCGGGCATCGCTTACCGTGCGAGAGTGGGTGGCGGCACCGAGGACACCGACAAGGTTGGCGACGCTGTCGCACCGTTGATCGTGGCAGGCCTGGGGCAGCTGTCCTGACCGGTTCTGCCGGCAACTGGGTCGACAAATTCCTTGGCGTCTCTTGGCGTCGATCGGGTAGCAGCGACCGGGTGGCACTGACCGGGTGGTCCGAATCCGGTGGCCTCGCTACAGACCAGCCGCGAGGTTCTTCTTCGCTGCGCGTCGAAGCTGGAAAATGCGCACCGCGCCAACCGCGACGGTGATGAGCCCTCCGGCTACGGCGGCGAACATGATGGCCACCCCGAGCGGCAGGCTCCAGTGCCAGCCGAGGAACGCGAACTGCGTCGAGGCGGTGTTCTGCGCGATGAAGATCAGCAAGACGATCAGGATGAGGAAGCCCAGGGTCAGCGACGCCCACATTGCGGCCGCCTTGGTGAACGTGACAGCCGACTTGGGAAGGGGCTTTCCCGCCGGTGAGCTTCCCGCCGGTGAGCTTCCCGCGGGTGAGCTTCCCGCCGGTGAGCTTCCCGCGGGTGAGCTTCCCGCGGGTCGCGTTGCGGGAGACCCGGATGGCGGGGGCAGGTCTGGCGTCCCGGATCGATCGCTGGTCATAAGTCAATGATCGCCCTTTCGCCAGTTGAATGAAACCGCAACGCTGGTCACGATAGGGTCACTCCAGCGCTGCTCGCGGACTCGTCTAACGAAGGGACTTTCGCGTGAACGGCCTCTGGCGAACCATGCGAAGTCACGCCCTTGCCGCACTCGTGACCGTGTTGATGTTGCTTTCACCTGCGGTGTCTGCGTGCGGGAGCGCCAACCCACTCGGCGGCGGAGAAATCTCCGGGGACCTGAAGTCGATCGTCGTGGGTTCGGCTGACTTTCCCGAGTCGAAGATCATCGCTGAGATCTATGCGCAGGCGCTGGAGGCCAACGGTTTTACGGTGGGTCGACAGTACGGTATCGGCAGTCGTGAGACCTATATCCCCGCGGTCCGGGATCACTCGATCGACTTGATCCCCGAGTACACCGGGAGCCTGCTGCAGTACTTCGATTCGCAGACCGATGTCACCCGGCCGAACGACATTCTGCTGGCGCTGTTTCGGACGCTGCCCGGGGACCTGTCGATCCTCAACCCCTCACCCGCAGAGGACAAGGATACCGTCGCGGTGTCATCTGAGACAGCCCAGAGATGGAACCTCAAGACGATCGGCGATCTGGCCGCGCACTCACCGGAAGTCACATTCGGTGCCCCGTCGGAGTTTCTGAACCGCGCCGAAGGCATGCCCGGACTCAAGGAGAAGTACGGCCTTGACATCCCGGAGAAGAACTTCGTCGCCATCAGCGACGGCGGCGGTCCCGCCACGGTGCGAGCACTGACCGGCGGCACCGTCACCGCGGCCAACATCTTCAGCACCTCGCCGGCGATCAAGCAGAACAACCTGGTGGTGCTGGAGGACCCAAAGAACAATTTCCCGGCAGCCAACGTGGTGCCACTGGTCAGCTCGCAGAAGAAGTCCGACCAACTCAAGACCGTGCTCGACGCCGTCTCGGCCAAGCTGACCACCGATGACCTCATCAGGCTCAACACCGAGACTACGGGCAACTCCGGCATCAACCCCGACGAGGCTGCGCAGAACTGGGTACGGGACAACGGCTTTGATCAACCACTCCAGCCATGAGTAAAGGAGGGTCGCGATGATCGAATTTGCCGGCGTCACCAAGAAATACCAGGACGGTACCGTCGCCGTCGACAACCTCGACCTCGCCGTGCCCGAGGGCGCACTGGCCGTGTTCGTCGGTCCGTCTGGCTGCGGAAAAACCACGTCGATGCGCATGATCAACCGGATGATCGAGCCGACGTCGGGCACGTTGACCGTCAACGGCGAGGACGTCACCAAGCTCGACGCGGTGAAACTGCGATTAGGTATCGGCTACGTCATCCAGAGCGCGGGGTTGATGCCGCACCAACGCGTCGTGGACAACGTCGCCACAGTCCCTGTGCTCAAAGGAGAATCGCGCCGCGCCGCCCGCAAGTCAGCTCTAGATGTACTCGATCGGGTGGGACTGGACCCCAATCTCGCCGACCGGTACCCAGCTCAGCTCTCAGGTGGCCAGCAGCAACGTGTCGGGGTGGCTCGGGCTCTAGCGGCAGACCCCCCGATCCTGCTGATGGACGAGCCGTTCAGTGCCGTGGACCCGGTGGTGCGAGAAGAGCTGCAGGCCGAGATCCTGCGACTGCAAAGCGAATTGCACAAGACCATCGTGTTCGTCACCCACGATATCGACGAGGCGATCAAGATCGGCGACAGCGTGGCTGTCTTCGGCCGAGGCGGAGTACTGCAACAGTTCGATGAGCCCAAGCGACTACTGTCCAACCCTGCCAACGATTTTGTTGCCAGTTTCATCGGCGCCGACCGCGGTTATCGCGGGCTGCAGTTCCGCGACGCCGCCGGCCTTCACGTGCACGATATCCGCGCCGTAGATGAGGCTGGAATTGACGCCCTCGAACTCTACGCGGGAGAGTGGGCGCTGGTGACCCAACCCAACGGCACCCCCTACGCGTGGATCGACGCTGCGGGCGTGGAGCTACACCGCTCGGGAAAAGTGTTGTACGACAGCACCACTGCGGGGGGATCGCTCTTCCGGCCAGACGATTCGCTGCGCCAAGCGCTCGATGCGGCGCTGTCCTCCCCATCCGGATTCGGGGTCGCGGTGGATGCTGACGGCAAGCCGATCGGCGGTGTGCTCGCCGATGATGTACTGGATGCGCTGAAGAAGCAGCGGTCCGCACGGTGACCTATCTACTGAACAACCTGGACGCGGCCTGGGCGCTGACCCTGATCCACCTGCAGCTCTCTCTCATACCCGTCATTTTGGGATTGCTCATCTCGGTGCCGCTGGGTGCGCTGGTGCAACGCACAACTGCGCTGCGCAGGCTGACGACCGTGACGGCGAGCATTATCTTCACGATTCCGTCGTTGGCGCTGTTCGTTGTCCTGCCGCTGATCATTCCCACCCGCATCCTCGATGAGGCCAACGTTATTGTCGCGCTGACGCTCTACACCACAGCGCTTTTGGTGCGCGCCGTGCCCGAGGCGCTGGACGCTGTGCCCGAACCGGTGCGCGATGCCGCCACCGCTGTCGGCTACCGGCCGCTGACGAGGATGCTCAAAGTCGATCTGCCACTGGCGATTCCCGTGCTGGTGGCCAGCCTGCGAGTAGTGGCGGTGACCAACATCTCGATGGTTTCGGTCGGCTCGGTGATCGGCATCGGCGGCTTGGGCACCTGGTTCACCGAGGGCTACCAAACCGACAAGAGCGACCAGATCGTCGCAGGGATCATCGCGATCTTCGTCCTCGCCGTCGTCGTCGACGCCCTGATCATGCTGGCGGGCAAGGCCCTTACACCGTGGACGAGACGGGCGCCCCGTTTCCGCGGCCGGCGTAAGGCCCGACACACTGTGGGCGCGGCATGAACTTCCTCGAGCAGGCGCTGTCGTACATTTTCACCACGGCCAACTGGGCAGGCCCCGCGGGCCTGGGCGCGCGGATCGCCGAACACCTCCAGTACACCGTTATTGCCACCTTCTTCGCCGTGCTGATCGCGGTCCCGGTAGGAATGCTCATCGGGCACACTGGACGTGGAACCTTCCTGGTCGTGACCGGGGTCAACGCGCTCCGGGCGTTGCCGACGCTGGGGGTTCTGCTGCTCGGCGTGCTGCTGTGGGGGCTTGGGCTGGTTCCGCCCACCGTGGCGCTGACGCTGCTGGGGATCCCGCCACTATTGGCCGGCACCTACGCCGGTATCGCGAACGTGGATCGGGCAGTGGTGGATGCCGCGAGATCGATGGGCATGACCGAGGCGCAGGTCCTGCTCCGCGTCGAGACGCCCAACGCGCTGCCGCTAATTCTCGGTGGGTTACGCACCGCCACCCTGCAGATCGTGGCGACCGCGACCGTTGCCGCCTATGCCAGCCTCGGCGGACTGGGGCGCTATCTCATCGACGGCATCAAGGTGCGGCAGTTTCACATCGCTCTGGTGGGTGCGTTGATGGTGACCGCGCTCGCGCTGATTCTGGATGCGGCGCTGGCCTTCGCGGTGTGGGCGTCGCTGCCCGGAAGTGGCAGGCTCCAGAAATTTCGCAGGATGCCACAGCCGCTCCTCAGCGATGAGGTCGCGCTCGAATCCGGCCCTACCGCGCGTGCGCCAGCGAGGTTGCGTTCCAGTTTTGCGGCCCGCCACGAACGGCGGATCCTTCGCCTACGGTAAGGGGGTGAGTGAAGCCGATTGCGCTGCCGCAAGTAGTTCCGGCGCACCCGATCAGCCAAAAGGCCGGTGGCCGGCCGTCTTGACGTGGCGATCACACGATGATCGGCGGATGGAGTCGGCGCGCGTGCAGGTCGTGGGCGCACGCGTGAAGGCCTACGGCAGAATCGTTGCGGCAGAAACGTCTTTGCATCCAGCGTTCAGCACAGCCTACGACCTGACCACCGACGAGGCCGGCGCGACCAGGAGACTCTCGGTGACCGTCACCCTCGCGGAGCGCGAGCGTCAGCTCTCGATCGCTCGCGACGAGGAGAACATGTGGCTGGTGCAGGAACAATCCGGTCAGAGCAGCCGGTCGGCGTTCGACGGTGCACTCGACGTCGACGTGATCTTCAGCCCGTTCTTCAACGCGCTGCCGATGCGGCGCACCGGCGTGTACTTGGGTGAGGCTGGCTCGGTCACTGTGCCGGTGATCTACCTTCGGGTGCCCGAGTTGTCGCTCGATGTTGCGACCATCAGCT
>JBMYXJ010000179.1:0-5881 GCA_049608285.1 Mycobacterium sp.
ACTGTGTCCGGCGACCCCGCCGCTGTCACCCTGTTGGTGATGACGTCGAGATAACGGCCTGGCAGCGGCTGGAACAGCCCCAGCGACTGCACTTTCGGGGCGTCGGGATCCGTGTCGCCAGCCAGCGCCATGGCATGGACGGTGCCTTCGCCGAGCGCGTAGATCGACAGCCGAGCCGGATCGGTGGCTGGACGCCCGGCCAGGAAGCGCAGAGCAGAGTCGGCGCCCAAGGTGTACACAGCGCTGACGACCTCTTCGGGATTCTGCTCGAATCTGCCCAGGCCGGAACGCCCCGTTCCCACTTTGTCGAAGCGCAGGCTGGCCACACCGCGGTCCGAAAGCAACTCAGCCAATTGGCGCATATTGCCAATCGGACCGGCGACTTGGTTGTCCCCGTTGCGGTCGGTGTTGCCGCTCTCCGAGATCAGCAGCGCTGCTGGGCCGGGCAGATCCCCAGTGTGGTGGCGGTAGGTTCCGTGCAGGGTGAGACCGTCGGCGTCGAACGTTACTTCCTCGTCGACCCACTTAGGTTGAGCTGGGCTGCTCGACGAGCAGCCGGCGATAAGCACGCCTATGAGCAAGATCAGAACTGCAAAAGGCTTCACAACTTGGTCTCGATCCAGGAGGTGACGTCATCGAGCACCAGCGCCTGCTCGGGCTCGTTGAACACTTCGTGGTAAAGCGCCGGATACACCTTGAGGTGCACGTCGGTGGAGCCGACGCACTCAACCAATCGCCTACTTCCCCCCACGGGGATCAGTCGGTCGTCTTCCCCATGCACCACCAGCAGCGGCGCAGTGATGGCGCCTGCCCGCTGCGGCATCGTCTCACCAACCTCGACAAGCGCCCGTCCAACCCCGGCCGGCAGTCTGCCGTGGTGCACGAGCGGATCCGACTCGTATGCGGCAACAACTTGAGGGTCCCGGGAGACTGCGTCGGCGGGGATGTCCTCTATCGGCAGTCCGGGGGCAAGCCGTCCCATCACCTTGGCCAGCAACACCAATAACGGCGACACCGACTCCTGGGCGTTCACCGCAGGTCCGGACAGCACCATGGCGGTGTAGTCGCCGGCGTGCTCGACGCCGTAGGTGAAGACGATCGCGCCGCCCATACTGTGGCCCACTACGATGCGGGCAAGATCGGGATAGTCGGCAGCGGCGATTCCTACCAGCGTGTGGAAGTCCCCGGTGAACTCCGAGATGTCACGCAGATAGACCCGTTTACCGCCGGAACGACCGTGCCCACGGTGATCCAACGCATAGGTGACCAACCCCGCCTCTGCGAATCGCGCCGCCACGTGGTCGTAACGACGAGCGTGCTCGCCGTACCCGTGGGCGAGGATCACCACCCCACGCGGTTGGGTGTCTGGAGTCCAAACGTCGTACACGATCCGGACGCCGCCGATGCCATCGAAATTGCGTTCGCTATGGGTCACGGGCATTCACGGAGACTATCGGGCTGTAGAGACTGTCTTGCTCGGCGACCACGCCAGGAAGGCGCGCCAAGCATATTGCCGGTGTTGTGGCGGCCACCTAGGCTGACCAAAACTCCCGAGGAATGATCGCGTTGACCAGCACTGAGAGCACCATCGATGTCCGGCGCGCCAGCGACCGCGCCACAACCAGGATCGCCTGGCTGGACTCCAAGCATTCGTTCTCTTTCGGTAGCCATTACGAACCCGAAAACACCCATCACGGTCTGCTGCTGGTCAACAACGACGACCGCGTGGATCCCGGTACGGGATTTGATACTCATCCTCACCGGGACATGGAGATCGTGACGTGGGTGCTCAGCGGTTCCCTCGTCCACCAGGACTCCGCCGGGCACTCCGGGATCATCTACCCGGGTTTGGCCCAGCGGATGTCCGCCGGCCGCGGGATCCTGCATTCGGAGAAGAACGACTCCCCGACGCTGACTGGTGAGCGATTCCGCCCAGGGGGCCGTCTACGTGACGCACAGGGGCGGGGTCTGCCTAACGTGCAGGGGGAGGTACCCGTGCATTTCGTTCAGATGTGGGTGGTACCCGACGAATCGGGCATCACACCTGGGTATCAGCAGGTCGAGGTCGAGGACGAACTGTTGATTGGAAACCTGATGACCATCGCCTCGGGCATGCCCAAACATAGCGATGCCGCCGCCATCACGCTGTGCAACCGTGCCGCCGCGCTGCACGCTGCACGGCTGCAGCCAGGGCAAAGCGTCGAACTACCCGAGGCTCCGTATCTGCACCTGTTCGTGCCGAGGGGTGAGGTTGCGCTCGAGGGCGCCGGTCCCCTGCTCGAGGGGGACGCGGTGCGATTCACCGCAACCGGCGGTCAGCGTGTGACCGCTACCGGACCGCCCGGGGTGACCGCCGAAATCCTCGTCTGGGAGATGCATGCGGGGCTCGCCGCGGCGTAGGCGAGCCCGCGCCTCCGCTTCTTTCATCTGCAAGGGACAGGCCAGCCCCAACCGTGCTGCAGGTGCCGCGCCGGGCCAGCCGATCAACCTCTCTTGACGGGGATGCAGGCGACGTTACGTCGTCGCAGCCGACGTTCTATTCGGTGTTGCTAGGTTCGCGTGCAGCTGTGTGCGGCGGTGGGTCACTCTGTTCTGTACCGGCCCTTGGGCATTCCAAGTGCGCGGTGCGCACGCGGGTTGGCTGGCGGATTCGCCCTCGGGGCATGCCGCGGTCTCGCGCAGCGTGGCGTAGACGGCGATCAGTTCGCTCAGCTGAGCGTCAGCGTCCGGGACCTACGGCATCTCGCCAGTACTTCTCCGTTCCCTGAAACCGATACCCGGAGAGCAATGCTTTAGCCCGGGAAAACTTCGCCTTCAACAGTCAGAACGAGGCCGCGGTTGACACTTGGCCCGCCCACCCTGGCCCGGGTGGTGTTACTGGTGGTGTCTTCTAGCAGGATTCGAGTTGGGTCTCGGGGTTTATGTGGCGCTGCCGGAATAGGGCGACGAATTCAGTGTGGTCGTCGTCGTCCCAATCACGGTGAGCGGCGACGCGGAAGCCGCTCAGGGCATTCTCGGCCGTCCAGGGGATACGTTGGCGAGATTCGTGATTGGCGCGCACCGTCTGCCAGATACCTGCGAAGAGTTCAACCGCTTGGTCGTGTAGTCCGTTGCGCCATAGCCATACAATCACCGCAGCTGCGGAAGTTCCTAGCCGTAGCAGTGGCTCTTGATTCTCTTTCCACCACGCCAGCCGGGCCGCATAGTCGGCACCGGATTCTTCCCTGGACAGCCCCTTGGGGATGTCCAAGGCGTTCCGTAGTGATGACTCTGCCCAGAACTGTTCTTCTTCACGCGCAATGCATTTCGCCTCGGTGTCGGCAAGCCGCCAGGTAAACATTCCCCAAAACGTGGTTGTATTCATGCCCGCATACGGTTTGAGTGGTAGATCAAGCCCCGCCTTGGTCCGGCCCGGCCACGTTGGCCCAGCTGTCGACTTCTCAGCGCCGCTATTAGCTGTGTTCCCCATGATTTCCCCTCGTTATTGGGCGGACCGCCCAGGCGATGCACGCTGTCTTGTAATGACCGGTTTGGGCCAGTTTCTGACATCTCGGGAGCCGGGTCCTTGCTCGCAGAACCGAGCCGGCCGGGCATACGAAGCGTGCTCGAAAGGAGGAGTCCGGCCCAAAAGTCGGTCCGTATTATCCGCGCGGACTTGCCCGCCACGGACAGCTCTGCGCCCGTGCGGCCGAGTTGTTGGGACCTGTCGCGCCGTTGCTCGATCGAAGTGAGGATCGGCATTGACGTCCATGCTCACTGTTCTGACGCGTTCCACGGTCTTTTGCACCCTATTGCGGAACGTTCGGTCAGAAATGACCTGCCGACCCGGAGTGACCTGTTCTGCAGTGTGGACCGGTCTTCGTGTTCTGCGGGTTGAAGTGGCCGCCCCACGGGTTGGATCTCGACTGACCAATAGCCTGCCAGCCATCTGATCCAACCCAGCTGGGCCCGGCCTCGTGGGAATGTTGGGTCGGCACACCCATGTCGCTGGAATTGGTCGATGAGGTGTTGAGCGTACCGGGATCGACGGCGCAGTGTCTTGCCCCGGAGACACCCGCGGACTGCCGTGAGTGCACGGTCCCGTCTCCACGCACATCTGTCATCCCGGGATCATTGGGGCCGGCGCTTGCCATTCCCGCGCCGAACGCCATGGCGGCGACGCTGGCGACGAAGGTGTCGACCGCAAACACCCTCAACTTGTTCGCATTTCGGTTATCGATAGTGGCCACCGGCCTACCCCCATATCCATTCTGTGCAAGATCGCACGTTGTCGCGTCAGCTTCCCCGTTTCGGTCGCCCGCAACGCCCACGGCCTTCGGCCCGAACTCGACCGTGTATGGCGCGGTGACGCAGCGAAGCGAACTGCCGTTAGGTACATTAGGTGCGGCACATATACGCGCAACGCCTTTACAGCTGCCAATTCACTGCCAATTTGCTGCTAATTCGCTGGCAGAGGAGCGGGCCATCGGGAACATTGGCTCGTCCATACCTGACGACCTGAACGCCCCAAGGACAACCCCGCAGCCCTGAAATGACCTCGCCGCGCTAGAACCGCACTGACTACCTCAGCCGATCCACGATGCACATTCGACCGCATCTTTGCCTGAGGTAGAGGTCTTCTCGCGAACGAGCGGCTCGTTCATGTCGGCGATCCCGGACCCCTTTCAACACCTGGTGCCGGGACTGCATGCGGGACCCCTCCCAACGGACCCGTCGCAGTGATCACTGGCTTGGGGTTGGTGTCGACATGGAGCTGGAAGACGTCCGGTCGCGAGTAGTGGCCGGCAACATCGAAGTCGAATTTCCAACGGGTAATCTCGCCGAAGTCAAGGTCGGCGTAGAGGATCTGCTCACCGTCCTTTGCCGGTGGCACCAAGAACTGACCACTTGGTGCGACGATGCAACTGCCTCCATTGGCCCCTGGTTTGGGTGGGCTAGCAGGCTGCGGATCGGATTGCGGGTCGTCCGCTGCCGTCGTGAACTGGTTGCAGGCGAGCACGAAGCAGCGGCCTTCCTGAGCGATGTGCTGCATCGACGGGGCCCACTCCGCGCGGTTGTCCGCGGTGGGTGCCAGGTAGATCTGAATTCCTTGGGCATACATGTGGAATCGCATGAGCGGCATGTAGTTCTCCCAGCAGATGACTGCGCCCATCTTTCCGATTTCGGTATCGAACACCGGCATCGTGGAGCCATCACCACAACCCCAGATGACCCGCTCGGCGGCGGTTGGCATGAGCTTGCGGTGCTTACCGAGGAAGGCCCCGTCTGGGCCGAAGAACAACACCGAGCAGTAGATCGTTCCTCCGCCCCGTTCGAGCGCACCTGTGACCAGATAGAGGCGATGCGTCAATGCGATGTCTTGTAGCCGCCGAACCGCGTCACCCGGAACGTCGATGGCACCTTCCCAGTATCGGTGGAAAGCGTCACGGCCTTCGGCGGTCCGCGAGCCTACTGTGGCGCCGAAAGTCTCACCGCGAGGATATCCACCAAGGAAAGCCTCCGGAAAAAGAACCAGCTCCGCACCTTCTCTGGCAGCTTCTGAGGCGAATTTCTCAAGTTTGTCGATCGTTGCGGACGAATCGCCATGAATCGAACCCGCCTGAACCACTGCGACTTTCACCTTTTGGTCGTTCATGGCTCTCGGAACTCCTCCGTCAGCTGGGTGCGATGGGGTTGCGCGGTATGCGTCGAGCGTTTCTGCCCGAGAACACCGACACCGGGCGCTTCAAACAAGGGCAGTCAGTGCCCGTTGGAGGCCGCCTATCTCGCGCAATCATGGACGGCCGCAATAGCGTGGTGTCTATTCATGGACCGGTCCAACTCGGGTCATGCCGGTGCCAGGCGCGCAATTGATGTACTCGAAGCGGTTGTTGGCGGGCAG
>JBMYXJ010000180.1:0-233 GCA_049608285.1 Mycobacterium sp.
TAAGGCGATTTCCCCGACACCTGTGCTCGTCCATTTGTGCTCTGCGGCCCACTGGCGAGACGCCCGAGAGTCCGGGGAGCTTCGGCCGGACTCATTGCGCGAAGCGGGCTTCGTGCATCTGTCGAGCCCAGAGCAGGTTCACTTGCCCGCCAACCGGTTATACGCAGGCCGGACCGACCTGATGCTGTTATACCTCGATGCCGCGCGACTCTGCGCCCCGGTCCGCTGGGAGC
>JBMYXJ010000180.1:243-5822 GCA_049608285.1 Mycobacterium sp.
TGTTCCCGCACTTGTACGGACCGCTGCCGGTGGCGGCGGTGATAAACGTCACTGCTTACTTGCCGGACCACAACGGCGTCTTCAGGCCACCCACGGGCTGACCGCAACGACCTGCGGAAGTCGTCGCTGGGGGCCAAACGCGCGACTATGACCGCACCTCGCTGCGATGCGCGCCGCCATCTACTGCCCGGTCACCCAGCCGGGAGGCACTCAGCAGCGCGGCGCCCAACGTGACGATTGCACTGCCAAGAATGACCCCGCCGATAACGTCGCTAAAGGTATGGAATTCGTCATACAACGTGATGAAGGCGACGAACGTCACGCCGACGGTCACCACGCCTGCCAGCGTGGCTCTTGCAGTGCGGCCGCAGCTGGCGCCCAGGCATACCGCGATCATGCCGAGCAGGGAAGTGGTGCCGGTGAGGTGTCCGGACGGGAAGGTGTGTTCGAAGGCAAGCAAGGGTTTGTCTTGTAGTTCAGCCACAGCGGTCGACGTCCGTCCCACCACCGCTTTGAGCGTCTGTTCGACCACAAAGCCGACTCCAACCCCACCGACCACGAGGGCAGCCGGGAGTACCGACCGCGCCAGCAACGACAGCAGCACCCCGGAAACGATCGCAGCGATCGCGACATTGGTCGGATCACCGACGAAGTCGAAAATCGCGTACGTGTCCGGTAGCCACCGCTCGGATCTGTCGGCGACGAACCACTCCGCTACGGATACGTCGAGACTCGTCAACCACCGGGCATTTATCCCGACCGCGAACAGCGCCAGGGTGGCAAACAGCCCGGTGGCGAGCGAAGTCAATGCCGCGGGGCCGCGAATCACCGTTATCCGGCCTGTCGGATCGTTGGGGTTTCTGTCACTGCGGATGGCATTGGTTCACGTGCTGCGGGGCGGGCGGGATCGAGGGGGATGTCGAGGGGGATATTGAATGCGACCTGCATCGGCGGGGGAGCTGAGCTGCTGCTGTCGTTGTCGCCGGTCTCGATGGTCATCGCGATGTCGACGGCACCGGGGTGACGACCCTCGGGTCCGGCCATCGACATTTCTGTGAGCACGAATCGATGCGCTGCGATGTTCCCCAGGAGCGGGGCCTCGGGGTCCAGCGGGTCGGGAACGGTTGCCTCCATGGTGTAGGTACCGCCGGAAACGGGTGTCTGTTCGATGATGTCGACTTGCGAGCTTCCGGTGCGTTGGGCGTGTACCGCGGCTCGCGGTTGGGCACTGAATAGGCCGTCTGCGCCGAATAGCGATTCGTAGAGGTTCACGATCCCGGCGGCCACGACGATCACCACTGCCGCGGTAGCTCCGGCTGCCACCCGCAGGACGGTGCCGGCGAGGGAATCGTTGCCGACCAGAGCCCCTACTCCGTAGCCGATGGACACCCCGAGGGCCACTTGAACGGTCGGGCGGTCGAGGACGGCCTTGAACACGACGTCGGCCAGGTCGCTGGGCGGGGTTCCGGTCAGCAGGTCGACCACGACGTCGTCGATGAGCTCCACCACCGGCTGCTGTGCCAGCAACGCTTCCAGGGTTGCGTTGACAAACGACCCCGCCACCGTGTCCAGGAATTCATTCGTGATGCCGTATTCCTTGAGGAGGTCTATGACCAAGGTTTCGGCGGCGGTGCCCAACGCATCGTCTATTGCGGTGTTGCCCAGAATTGAGTTCAGGGCAGTGGGGATGATGGCCTTCACCGCGCCCTGGAAGGCGGTATTGGCCTGCAGCGAGGTCAATGCGTTCTGCAGTGCCGTGGATGCGTCCGTTCCGTCGATCAAAGCGTCTGCGACCTCATTGATGGTATCGGTGAGAGCGGTGCTGAACCCTGGGTAGGCCAGAAACTGGCCTACCGACGAGCCGAGCACGTCAGCCAGGTCGCCGATGACCGCCGGGTTGGCTAGTAAGGCAACCACTGCGCCGCTGAATGGGGCGCCGATCTCATCGCCGATATAGGACTGGATAGTCGGGTTCGCAGCCAGGTCGGTGATCAACGTCGTGACGATCGTGCTCAGCGATTGCTCAACGGAGGGGTCGGACAACAACGTGGTGTCTACGACGTTGAGGACATCGGCGATGGTGACCTTCGCCGCGGCCAGGACCTCGGTGTTGCTTTCCAGGGCGGCTAGTACGGAGGCCAGTGCTGTTGAGAGGTCTTGGCCGGAGACTACGGCGTCGGCGAGTTGGCCGGCGGCGTCGGCCAACGCGGAGACCACTCCGGTCTGGCCGAGGAAGTCCGGGAGCACCGACCCGACTAAGGCGCCCAGTCCCGACCCGACTTCTGTGTTGGCCAGTAAATCCTGCACCGCGGTACCGGCGGCCGCACCTACTGGCGCGGCGAGCGGGCTATCGCCGAGCAGTCCGGTCACCAAGGCTGTGACCTCCGTCTTGGCGAGCTGTTGCACTGCGGAGTCACCGGCGAGTCCGGTGACCAACCCGGTGGCAGCGGTGTCCAACGCTTGCAGCAGAGCTGAGTCAGACAGAAGCGCCTCCACAGCGCCGGAAGCGGTCACGTCGGCAGCGGACGCGAGGGCGCCGCCACCTGAGAGCGGAGTACCGCCCAACCCCTCCAGGATGAGGTTGAGCACGTCGGTGGCCAGCGCGTCACTGACCCCGGGTTGGCTCAGAAATGTGACGATCGCCGATCCGACTTCGTCGGCCACGTCGGTTCCGGCTCCTGACAGGATGACGTCTACGGCGTCACCAACTATGGCGCCGACGCTTGCCGTGGCGGGGTTGGTTTCCCCGAGCGCCGCAGTTGCCACCAACTGGCCGACATATGTCCCGATAGCGGCGGGGTTTGTCGGGGTCGCCCACGGCGGGGTCGTGGCGCCGATTAGTACGTCCACCGCGTCAGTGGCCGCGGTGCCGAATGCCTGCTGGACCTCTGAGTCGGCCAAGAACGAGGTCAGCCCATCCTTGAGCGGTTCGCCAATCAGATCGATGAAGGCTTGTTTGAAGTTGAAGTCGTCTTTGAAAAGGTCGTAGATATATTCGACGACCGCAACGACGTTGGTGGGAAAGGGGATGGCTTCAAAAACAGGGACCATGGCATCGGCGACAGCCGGATCGCCGAATGATTGTTCAACAAAATAGGCCGCCGCGTTGCCGACGGCGGTTCGAAGATCCGTTGGCAGGCTAGCCAGGGCGCTGGTGTCCGCGATCGCCGACGACAGCGTCTCGAGCACGTCGACATCGGTGGCCAGGTCTTGAATCGAGGACGGCACGGTTTCAAAGTCGCCCAGCAGTGTCGCGCTCAGCAGGGTAAAGCCTGCTGCCCCGATTACTGGGGAGAGGGGCTCTAAAGCGGGATCGAAGACCTTGAACACGTCACTGGCCAAATCCGCGAAGCCATCAGTGATATCGGTTCGGAAGAGTTCCAAGGCGTCACAAATCAGGTTGAGCCCACAAGATCCCACCGCCACGGCTGCGGCCACCGGGGGCGCGGTCCTTACTTCGTCGCCGGCCTGGCTTTCGGGGTCGGTGGGTTCACCGGTTTGTCCTACAACGGTGCCAGTACCGGTGCCTTTGTTCTCACCACCGTTCTCACCGCCGAGGTCACGGCGGGCGAACGCCGCTGCAGTCCACACCAATGGCGCCAACGCCGGGACCTCCGGACTGCCCTCAGAAGACAACCCCAGCCACGACGCCACCTCACCGACCACGCCCTCGGGTGCCGTGGCCTGCGGTGCCGCGGTCATCACCGGGATCGGCGCACCTACACCCGTCGTGTCAGCTTGGTCGCCTACCGCCACAGCCGGAGCTGAGGCCCCATCGTTGTTATCGACCACAACAGGCGCCACCGGAGCAGCCGCGACCGGCCCATCGATGTCGGAGACTTCGGTCTCGGGGTCGGGCGAGTCGGTCTCGGGGTTGGGCGAGTCGGCCTCCAGGGCAGACGGCGAAGCTGCCGGATACTGCGACTCCGAGCCTGCACCCGAAGACCCTGACTGCGGGGCAGAAGTATCAACAGGGCCCGAAGATTCCTGCGTGCCCCCGTCGGTCGAGCCTGAGTCCTGGCCGGCATCGGCATCGGTATCGGCACCTGACGCTGCATCGGAATCCGGGTCTGCCGCCTCACCAGCAACACCATCCTCATCGGCGAGGTTGTCTGCCATCTCGTCAGCGACGTCATCCTCATCAGTGAGGTCACCAGTGATCGCGTCAGCTATGTCTGTGTCGGCCGCTGACACCTCGCTGTCCGCACTGTCTTGTAGGGCATCACCAACCGATTCATTACTGGCCGAATCTGCGGTTCCCGCATCCAACCCGTCCGAAGAAGCATCCGGACCCGACACTGAGGAATCCGAACCCGATTGCGAGCCCGAGGAATCCGGACCCGACGATGAACTGGATGAGCCTGTCGAAGTCGCCGAACCTCCGGTATCGGCCAACACCACCGCGGGCAGCGACGCTATTGCCGCCCCCACACCCAGGATGACCGCCAACGCGCCCACTCGCCCCACATAGCGGGCGTAGCAAGACCTGGCGACGGGCCGTGTCAGCTCCTGAGCGTTGGAGTGTGTGACAAACCCCCGTGTCGCGGTGCTGGAGGGGGTCGCTGCCGTGGTGGTTAGGGGCTGCGATGACCGGGGGGTGTGCTCCATGGGAGTTTCCTACCTCGCTGAGGTTGACGGGTGGAACTGTTGCAGGCATGGGATTGTCCACGGGACGCAGGCGATTACCCTGGGCGTGTTTTGCTTGGCCCAGTCCATCCCTGCCAGATAAGTCATGGCTAGGACCCGACGAGTGGTGGCTTCAGATACGACGTGCAGGGTGCGAGCAAGACGCGCCACCCCGCGGACATCAACCCGTTATAGCCCAGGTCCCAGTCGGCTGATGCCGAAACGCAGTAACTGGTCCGATACTTGCCAGGCCCTCTTTGATCGCCTCAGTCAAACCCGGATTTTGGATCGCGGGGCACCACGGACAGTCACGTTGGAAACCGAATATTCGAAGCATCATCGGCGTAGCGCGCTGAGTTGGCCATCACGACCGGTGGCTTCGAACGTCCACCGGGCCGATGCTCAGGGGACGCGGTAAAACGGGTTCGGCAGCAGGTAGCTCCGCTCGGAGAACCCTCCGCTGAGATCGGACGGCTGATCGCCGATGTTTGCGATGATGGTGTAGCCCTGCTGTTGGATCCCCGCTCGATGCGGAGCCTTGAAATCGGCAGCCGACGCATAATGCGTGCCAGCCGGCTTCATGATCAGCTGCGTGTAGCTTGTGTAGCCGACCGCCTGCAGGTTCTGTTCTGTTGCCGCGCGCAGCGTCTCGCGACGTCCAGTGATGAAGAAAATCGCCGCACCGCGCTCCTTTGCCGCGTGATAGACGTCCATCGTCGGAGGAATCAGCGTCGCCTGGACTCGCAAGGCCCACTCCCGAAGGCCGCACGGTCCCTGCGGCAGTCGGGCGCATGAGCCGGTGAAGAATTGGCTGAAGTTGTTGGCCTTGATCGCTTCCCAGTTCGACAGGGCCGTCTCATCGATGTCGAACACCACCGCCGGCCGGTCCACCCGCGGGGCTTCTTCATTGATCCAGGCGATTGCCGGGGCGGCGGCCAGTTGCAGGTCGGTCA
>JBMYXJ010000181.1:0-5807 GCA_049608285.1 Mycobacterium sp.
GGGCGAGGAGGGCTGATGCTCCCAGAAGGACTGATTCCCGCCGTGAGGCAATAGGCTCGAAGGCCATGACGGTGCACAGACTGCAGCCCTACGCGGTGACCATCTTCGCTGAGATGTCTGCGCTGGCGGCCAGCACCGGTGCAGTCAACCTCGGACAGGGTTTTCCCGACGAAGACGGCCCACCGGCGATGCTCAAGGCCGCGAAGGGCGCCATCGCCGAGGGCTTCAATCAGTACCCTCCCGGGCTGGGCATCGCGCCGCTGCGCCAGGCGATCGCCGACCAGCGCCAACGGCGATTCGGCACCCAGTACGACCCGGACACCGAAATACTCGTGACCGTCGGCGCTACAGAGGCCATCGCGGCCTCGGTGCTCGGGCTCGTCGAACCCGATTCCGAGGTGTTGTTGATCGAGCCGTTCTACGACTCATACTCGCCAGTGATCGCCATGGCCGGCTGCCACCGGCGCGCGGTACCGCTGCAGCCGCAGGGCCGGGGCTTCGCTATCGACATCGACGCGCTCCGTCGTGCGGTGACCAAGAAGACCAAGGCGATCATCGTCAACTCACCGCACAACCCGACCGGCATGGTGGCCACCGACGACGAGTTGCGCGCACTGGCCGAGCTCGCAGTATCAGCCAATCTCTTGGTGATCACCGACGAGGTCTACGAGCACCTTGTCTTCGACGAGAAACGCCACCGACCTCTGGCGAATTACCCTGGCATGGCCGAACGCACGATCACCATCTCCAGTGCGGCGAAGATGTTCAATGTCACCGGCTGGAAGATCGGCTGGGCCTGCGGGCCAAGCGAACTCATCGCAGGTGTCCGAGCAGCCAAGCAGTACCTCAGCTATGTCGGCGGCGGCCCGTTCCAGCCCGCCATTGCTATGGCGCTATCCGCCGAGGATGCGTGGGTGGCAGCGCTGCGAGATTCTCTGCAGTCCAGGCGTGACACGTTGGGTTCTGCACTGGCAGACATCGGGTTCGACGTGCACGACAGCTCGGGAACGTACTTTCTCTGCGCCGACCCGCGGCCACTGGGCTATGACGACAGCGCGAGGTTCTGCGCCGAGTTACCGCAGCGCGTTGGTGTGGCCGCCATCCCGATGTCGGCGTTCTGCGACCCCGCAGCCGAGCACGCCGATGATTGGAATCATTTGGTGCGCTTTGCCTTCTGCAAACGTGAGGAAACCCTCGACGAAGCGATCCGGCGCCTGCAGGTACTGCGGGCCGGCCGAACCTGATAACCGCATCCACGAACCCACGACCGAGTTCGGCCCAGCTCAGTGTTCACTGCGGCCCACTAGGCGGGGTGTTAGGCGGATGCGGGCCGCATGACGCGCTCGCGGAGGTTCGCGAGGGCAACGTCGAGAACCTGCTTTTTTGCTCGCTGGACCATGAAATCCGGGAACGGCGCGACCAGATCGAGAATGAGGTCGAAACGAACCCGCGTCTTGTCCTCACCTACGGGCGTCAGGTTGTACTCACCGTGCTGGCCGCGCTGCTGCAACGTCTGCGCTGCGTCCCAGACCACCCAGTCATCACCCCAGTGGTACTCCAAGATCTCCCGGTCGGAGATTCCCATGATCTTGACGGTTGCCTTGACGTGATGCGGCCTGCCATCGGGGTAGCGGTCTAGCACCTCGGCGTCTTTGTGTACCGGCGACCACGAAGTCACCGCATCGATATCGGCCAACGCCTCCAGGATCGCGGAGGGCTGAGCCTCAATCACGAGTTCACTGGAAACCCTAACGGCCATACTGGCAAATACTAGCTAGGCAACCGTCCTGCTGTAAATGTTTACGCAGCCAACCCTTCTCACCACCCGATACGGTCAATCGGCGTGCTGCCCTTGGGGGGAGCGCCGATCGTTCTCGGCGAACTGCGCGAGAATCTTGGAGCCGGCGCCGCCTGGTCGACGCCGTTGCGAGTGACCATCGTCTCCCGGGCGCGCAAGTGTTCGCTGCGTGCCGCTTCACTCCACGTGAGCACCGGGGTCACGCAGGCGTCGGTGCCCGCGAAGATCTCGGTCCACTGATCCCGGGTCTTACTGGCGAACCGCTCGGCGAACAGTGAATGCATGGCCGGAAACCCCGACCGGTCCATCTGCGGAGGCAGTGCTTCCGCGGACAGGCCGAGTCCTTCGAGCAGCTGGGCGTAGAACTCAGGTTCGATCGCACCGACCGCCATGTACTGCCCGTCGGCCGTTGCATAGGTGCGATAAAACGGCGCAGCGCCATCAAGTAGAAACGACTCTCGTGCGTCTGCGAGCGTGCCGAGGGACTTCATGGTCCACGCCATCTGTGACAGCATGCTGACCCCGTCGACCATGGCGGCATCGATGACCTGTCCGATACCGGACTGCTCGCGCTCGTAGAGCGCGGCCACGATGCCCACCAGGACGAGCATCGACCCGCCGCCGAAGTCGGCGACCAGGTTCAGCGGCACCACCGGAGGCCTGTCCCGATATCCGATAGCCGAGAGTGCTCCTGTCTGCGACAGGTAGTTGATGTCGTGCCCCGCTGACATCGTGAGCGGACCGTGCTGTCCCCATCCAGTGATCCGAGCGAAGATCAGCCGCGGATTGACAGCCTCGCAGTCCCGCGGCCCAATGCCAAGACGCTCGCAAGTGCCGGGCCGGAAACCGTCGATCAGTACATCGGCTTTGGCCACTAGGTCCAGCAGAGCCTGACGATCCTGTTTCACGTCGAGGTCCACGACCCGCTTGCCGCGGTGCATCAGGTCGACGTCCTCGGCCGGCATCTTCAGACCACCGGGGCGGCGGACTCGGACCACGTCGGCGCCCAAGTCGGCCAAGACCATGGCGGCGTGCGGTCCCGGGCCAATGCCGCCGAGCTCGATGACCCTGACGCCGGCCAGAGGTCCGGCGGTCACCCCTTGATGACCTTGTGGACCTGCTTGCGCAAGCCGTCGGTCGCGGTCTCGACCCCGCCCTTCATCGTCCGTTTAAGGATGAAGCCGGGCATCGGCACGGACAGGTCGATCGAAATATCAAACCTCACCCTGGTCTTGTTGCCCTCGGGAGTCAGTGTGTAACCGGCGTCCTGGGCCTTGAGCTGACCGGCTGAGATCAACGTCCAGGTGACCTTGTCGTCCGCCCAGGTGTACTCGATGATCTGCTCATCGGTGAGACCCGCCGCCTTGACCGTCATCTTGACCCGTTTCGGCCTGCCGTTGTCGTAGCTCTCGAGAACTTCGGCTTTCTGGTACTGGGGCGACCAGCTAGGAGTTGCCTCGATGTCGGCGATCACATCGAGAATCTGCTGGGGGGTTGCATCGATCACTACTTCGCGGGAGTCCTTGGTTGCCATGGCGCGACGATAGACCACACCGACGGTCCTTCGGATCGAGATGAAGCTACTGGGCCCAAAGACACGGATCGGTAGTCCCCGAGGGCGACCACGAGCAAGCTGAAGACACTGCCCGGTCCTCGAGTGCGGCGCCCATGCCCCGTGGCCGCGAGCTGGCGTCGGACTCGGTCGGCGAATAGCTGGTGGGCAGCGTTGTCACCCGGATGACGGCGAGTCCGGGGCGGGTTACCCCAGCCAAGAACGCGTCAGTCGGCGATTGTCCGGAGCGGGACATCGCCAGGCACCGCCGCGCGCCGGTACACCACCGCGCGCCCGCCAAACCACGGCGCGGTAGCGATGCCACGGGAACGTCGCCGTTCCGGAGGTGCGTTTGTCGCAGCGACCTGAAACTCGCGCAGCAGTTCTCGCAAAGTGACCGTCATCTCCATATTGGCGAAAGCGGCACCGATACAGCGGCGGACGCCGCCGCCGAAGGGGATCCAGGTCAACGAATCTGGATTGTTTCCGATGAAACGATCAGGCCGAAACAGCTGGGGATCGGCGAAGTGACGTGACGAAGAATGCATCAAGGTAATGCTCGGCATGACCCCGTTCCCTTCGGGTATAACCCACTCCCCCAGACGGATTCGCTTCTTGGTTATCCGGAACATCGCCTCGACGACGGGCCTGGTCCGCTGGACCTCCCAGATAGTGGCCTGCGTCAGCTCGGTACCTCCAGCATCCACTTCGGCAGTCAGCCGGCGCAGCAGATCAGGATGCCTGCGCAGCCGCTCAATAGTCCATGCCAAGGTGGTGGCGGTGGTTTCATGACCTGCTGCCAGCAGCGTCAGAAGTTCGTCGGCGACGTGCTCATCGGCGATCGCTGATCCGTCCTCATAACGGGCACTCATCAACAGCGACAGCACATCCTCACGGCTATCGAACTCAGGATCGGAGCGTGCTTGGGCGATGAGCGCGACGATGATCTCGTTGTAGCGCATGCGCGATCGCACCACTTTGCCCCACGGGCTCCGAGGACCCAGATCAAGACGCAGCGCCGGGGGCAGCACGACCATCAGGGAGGCCAGCGGAACCATCGGCGGAAGTAGTCGGCGCAACTCCTCCAAGGCAGCGCCCTGCGCGCCGAACACGGCGCGGAGAATGACATTGAGAGTGATCCTCATCATCGGTTCCAATGTCGAAAACTCTCGCCCTTCAGGCCAATCCGAGACCTCACGGGCCACCTCCTCCGCCACGATCGCTTCGTAGTTGGCCATTCGCCTGCCATGAAATGGGGGAACTAGCAACTTGCGTCGTGCACGGTGCTCGTCTCCGTCGAGACTGAACGTCGACCCTGGACCTAGCACGGAGCCGAGATTGGACGCTCTGGTCACAAGATCGCTGCTAGTGGCGAAGAGCTCTCTGACCAGCACCGGATCGCTGATGATTACAGTGCGTCCGAAGATCGGGAGTTCGACGGTGAAGCAATCGCCGTATCGCTTGGCAGCTGCGGTCAACGCCCGACGTCGTGCCGTGAAAAATCCTAGAGCGGCAACAGCTTTAGGGATGCGCGGGCCTGGCGGAAACCGGACGGGGTCGGTGGTGGCTTCTGTCATCGGGTGGGCGTCCCTCAACCTCACTGCGGACTGAGCAGGGCGATCGAAGCATCAACCGCCTCGTCGGTGACATCGCTCATCCGCCCACCCTCCTCGACGGTGATCGCGGTGAGTTCGCGCAGCCCGCCGAGTAACATGATGATGCGCTGGCGCGACACCGGTGCGATGCCCGCGGCACGGAATTCATCAGTGTTGCCGAGCGCCCCGACCATGTCGACAAAGTTCTCCATCGCATCGCGCTGCAGTCCCCGGGCCGCCGCACCGAGTGCGTGCACGTCGCGAATCCAACTCAACATCAACGCCGGACGGGCCTCCCCGGAAACGATCCACGCCTCGACCGCTTGGCGCACCTGCTTCTGCCAAGGGGCACTCGGGTCCACCGCGTGCGAGATCTGTCTGATCTGTTGGGTGTTCGCGTCCGAGAGCAGCACAACGAAACACGCCTCCCTACTCTCGAAATGCTCGTAGAACGTGCGCCGCGACGTCCTGGCGCGTCGCACAATGTCGGCGACGGTCGTGCTGGCATAGCCGTCCTCGGCGATCGAGGCCTCCAGGGCATCGAGCAGTCGCTGACGAAAGTCGCTCTTCTCAGTTGTCCCGCTCTTCTCAGCGGTCCCGCTCATCTCCATGCTTTTCATCTCATGGACATGATTCCATGCCTACCGGCAGTAGTTGCCGGTGGCGAGGTCGAGCGCCCGCCGGTAGAGCGGATCCATAGCGTGTGCCTGAACCGCTACCACCTTGGCGGCCTCGAGATCGGCGAGACAGGTCGGCGAGTGCAGCGCATCCCAGGCATCGGCAATTTCCGCGACCATGACCCGGTTCAGCTCGTCAATCGCGACTCTGGAGGACGATAGGTCGGGTGCGGCGCTCGGCGCCA
>JBMYXJ010000182.1:0-2705 GCA_049608285.1 Mycobacterium sp.
GTCCTGATGAAGTCTTGGCCCAGCACGTCGAGCATCGCGTTGCGCTGGTAGCGGCTGAATCCGGCGATAGAGGCCAGGGCGAGGGTGAAGGTGGGCAGCACCAGGTGTTGGAGGCGGTCGACGAATTGCGCCCAGGCGCCGCCCACGGCGTCGGGCGATGTCTCCCCGGTGTACTCGAACAGCTGCACGCCAAGAGTCGAATTCACCTTCAGCGCACCCAGGATCAGCAGATTGGCCACCACGAATGTGGGGGTGCTCAGGACCAGCAGGGAAAGCACGGTGATCACCCGGTCTGACAACCTGTACTGGCGGATTGCGCCCCATGCGCCAACCGTGACACCGACCACAGTGCCCACCACCGATCCGATGAGCACCAATCGCAAGCTCACACCAATTCGCCGCCAGAGTTCCTCGGTGACTGGTTGGCCTGTGACGGTCGTTCCGAAATCCCCTCGGATGGCGCCTGAGGCCCAGTTCGCGTAGCGCTCGGGAATCGGTTTATCGAGATCGAGCTCGGCCGCCTTGGCGTCGATGACGGCCTGAGGAGGTCGCGGGTTGCGTTCGAGCAGGCTGTCGAGCGGCTCGAACGTCAGCGAGGTGAGGCAGAACGTCAGGAACGAGGCCAGTGCCAGCAGCACGACGTAGTTGAGCAGCCGGCCCGCGAGAAAACGGGTCATGTGATGACTCCGCCGCTGCGCTGCATCCGATCAGGTTAGGAGAAATGTGTTGAGACAGCCCGTTCATGCGGTCCGGCGTGGCTGCCCACGGCAGCAAGTGCGATGGTCCCACTGGGTGTTTCCATAGCCTGCGCATAGGAACGGCACAGACAAGGCGTAGGGCCTGGACACATAATGGGATGGTGGCAACCATCCCTGCTCCCGTGGCCGGCGGGAACGACGCCACGCGAATGGTAGTGCGCCGGGGTGACGGCAGCGCGATCCATGTCCTGGTCGTCGATGACGAGCCGGTGCTGGCCGAGCTGGTCTCTATGGCACTGCGCTACGAAGGTTGGGAGATCGCGACCGCTGGTGACGGCGCTACGGCGATTGCGCTGGCCCGCCAGAACCCGCCAGACGTGGTCGTGCTCGACGTGATGCTGCCGGACATGAGTGGGTTGGAGGTACTGCGCAGGCTGCGCGAGCAGATACCCGGGCTGCCCCTGCTGCTGCTCACTGCCAAAGACTCGGTCGAGGATCGGATCGCGGGCCTGACTGCAGGCGGAGACGACTACGTGACGAAGCCGTTCTCACTTGAGGAGGTAGTGCTGCGCTTGCGGGCTCTGCTGCGGCGCACCGGGATGTCCACCGACACGGGCAGCGCCAAGATCTCCGTCGGCGATCTCGTGCTCGACGAAGACAGCCACGAAGTGACCCGCGCCGGCGAGGAGATCTCACTGACCGCTACCGAATTCGAACTGCTGCGTTTCATGATGCACAACGCCAAGCGAGTGTTGAGTAAGGCGCAGATCCTCGATCGGGTGTGGGGCTATGACTTCGGTGGCCGGGTCAACATCGTTGAGTTGTACGTGTCCTACCTGCGCAAGAAAATCGATACGGGGCGGGAGCCGATGATCCACACGCTCCGTGGCGCGGGCTATGTCCTCAAGCCCGCGCGCTGATCGCACTCCGGTGGCTCTGGGATCTGCGCGTGCTTTGCCCCTCCTGCGCGCGCCGCGTCGATGGACGTTGCGAACTCGGCTGTTGGTGACCCAGGTCGTTCTGTTGGCCGTGGTGTGCGCGGGTATCGGCATCGCGACGGAGTTTGCGCTGCAACGATTCTTGATGAACCAGCTCGACAACCAGGTTGTGGGGGCCGGAGGGCGGTCGGCCGTAATGTTCGCCTTCGGGCGTCCGCCGCCTGCGGGTATGGGCCACCGGCCGGCGATGAGGCCGCGCGATGGCAGGGTTCCTCCACCTCCGCCCGGCTTTGGTCGACGTATGCCGATCCGTGACGATGAAGGGCCGGGCCCGGCGTTTCTGAACGCGCCGGGCCAGGGGATCGGCACAGTCGGTGCCGTGGTCTCAGCCGGGACAGCCATCGAAGCCGGGGTCATCACCGCAGATGGTGCCCGCGCCGAGATCTCCACCTCCGCAGCCGAACAACTTGCCGATCTTCCGGCTGATATGCGCCCGCGAACGGTCGAACTAAGCGGACTGGGCCGCTACCGGGTGGTCAGCTTTCCTGCCCACGACCCGGGAGAGGCCGTCGTCACCGGCCTGCCGACCGCCGACATCGACGAAACGTTGCTATGGGTACTTGTCATGTTCTGCATCGTTTCGGCGGTCGCACTGGTTGTCGCGGCCACGGCGGGCGTCGTCGTCATTCGTCGCCAGCTCGAACCACTGGACAGAGTTTCAGGGGCGGCGCAGCAGATCGCCGGCCTCGAGCTCGACAGGGGGGAGGTGCGACTGCCCACACCGATCGTCGACGTCGATCCGGCGGTCGCTCATACTGAGGTAGGACAGCTGGGCGGTGCACTGAATCGCATGCTCGACCGGATCGCCGGGGCACTGTCTGCTCGGCACGCCAGCGAAACCCGGGTCCGTCAATTCGTCGCCGACGCCAGCCACGAGTTGCGAACCCCACTGGCCGCCATCCGCGGCTATACCGAACTGGCGCAACGCAAACAGCGCGATCTACCCGCCGACGTTGCCCATGCCATGAACCGCGTCGAATCCGAGACCGAACGTATGACCCAACTTGTC
>JBMYXJ010000182.1:2715-5800 GCA_049608285.1 Mycobacterium sp.
AGGACATGCTCCTGCTCGCACGGCTGGACAGCGGGCGACCGCTAGAACGCGAAGTGGTCGATCTCACGCGACTCGTTGTGGACGCGGTCAGCGATGCCCACATCGCCGGTCCCGATTGCACATGGGAGCTGGATCTGCCCGAGCAGCCCGTCTTGATCTCCGGCGATGAGGCCCGACTGCATCAGATGCTGGCCAACCTGCTGGCCAATGCGCGCACTCACACGCCGCCGGGCACCGCGGTCACGGTGTCGCTGGCGGTGTCGGAGGACTCTTATGCGGTACTGGCGGTACTTGACGACGGCCCGGGAATCCCGGCCGGGTTGCTCCCAGAGGTGTTCGAGCGATTCGCCCGCGGTGACTCCTCGCGCTCCAGGCGTGGCGGCAGCACCGGATTGGGGCTGGCGATCGTCGATGCTGTTGTACGTGCCCACGATGGTGCGATCGACGTGCGCAGTGAGCCAGGCAGAACGGAATTCGTCGTCCGGCTGCCCACGAGTCGCTGAATGACACTGCCCACGAGTCGCTGAACGACAGTGCCCACGGGTCGCTGAACGACAGTGCCCACGGGTCGCCGAACGACAGTGCCCACGAGTCGCCGGACGACAACGGGCCCCGAGTCGCCGCATCTTGGACGTGCGATCGGGCCGTCACACGCGTGTCCTGCCACGTGCGTGACCTTGGCAGCACCATAGGAATCTAGTGGCGCCGCTATGAGGTACTCTTAGTAAGTTGGTAATATCTACCAGCTTTACGGAGAAATGATGATCTCGACCGAAGACCACACCCAGAACGCGGGACGCTATGAATTGAGCCACCTGCGTGCGCTGGAGGCGGAAGCCATCCACATCATCAGAGAGGTGGCTGCCGAGTTCGAGCGGCCGGTCTTGCTGTTCTCCGGCGGCAAGGACTCGATAGTCATGCTGCACCTCGCGCTGAAGGCTTTCCGGCCAGGGCGCCTGCCATTTCCGGTGATGCACGTCGATACCGGTCACAACTTCGACGAGGTGCTGGCTGCCCGTGACGAGCTCGTGGCCGCGTCCGGGGTGCGCCTCGTCGTCGCCAAGGTTCAGGACGACATCGATGCAGGCCGGGTCGTCGAGACCATCCCGTCGCGCAACCCGATGCAAACCTTCACGCTGCTGCGTGCCATCCGGGAGAACAAGTTCGACGCCGCCTTCGGTGGTGCGCGCCGCGACGAGGAGAAGGCTCGCGCCAAGGAGCGCGTCTTCTCTTTCCGCGACGAGTTCGGGCAGTGGGACCCCAAGGTGCAACGGCCTGAGCTGTGGAACACCTATAACGGCCGTCACCACAAGGGCGAGCACATCCGCGTGTTCCCGCTCTCGAACTGGACCGAGTTCGACATTTGGTCCTACATCGGCGCCGAGAAGATCGAGCTGCCTTCGATCTACTACGCCCACCGGCGGCAGGTGTTCGAACGCGACCGCATGCTGTTGGCTGTCCACAAGTACCTGCAGCCCCGCGAGGATGAGCAGATCAGTGAAAAGACCGTACGGTTTCGCACCGTCGGCGATGTCACCTGCACCGGCTGCGTGGAATCTACGGCGAGCACCGTCTCCGAGGTGATTGCCGAGACCGCAGTGTCCCGGCTCACCGAGCGCGGAGCAACTCGCGCCGACGATCGGATCTCCGAGGCCGGCATGGAGGACCGCAAGCGTGAGGGCTACTTCTGATGTGGGGTGCTCTGGCAGCGCAAGCGACGCGACGGGGGAATTGGGCATGACGACACTTCTGCGCATCGCAACTGCCGGCTCGGTCGATGACGGCAAATCCACCCTCATCGGTCGTCTGCTGTTCGACTCCAAGGCCGTCATGGAGGACCAGCTGGCCGCCGTTGAACGCACTTCCAAGGAGCGAGGGCACGAGTACACCGACCTGGCTCTGGTCACCGACGGCCTGCGCGCCGAGCGTGAGCAGGGCATTACCATCGACGTCGCCTATCGCTACTTCGCCACGGCCAAGCGCAAATTCATCATCGCTGATACCCCGGGGCACATTCAGTACACCCGCAATATGGTCACCGGGACCTCGACAGCTCAACTTGCGATCGTGCTTGTGGATGCCCGCCACGGTCTACTTGAACAGTCGCGGCGGCACGCGTTCCTGGCCTCGTTACTAGGTATCCAGCACGTCGTGCTGGCAGTCAACAAGATGGACCTGGTTGGCTGGGAGCAGGAGCGTTTCAACAAGATTCGCGACGACTTCCACGAATTTGCTGCACGTTTGGACATCCATGACGTGACGGCCATCCCGTTGTCGGCACTCAACGGCGACAATGTGGTCACTAAGTCCGACATAACGCCTTGGTATGAAGGTCCTTCGCTGCTGAATCACCTCGAGGAGGTCTACATCGCCGGGGATCGCAACCTCGTCGACGTCCGGTTTCCGGTGCAATATGTGATCCGGCCCCAGACCCGTGACCATCACGATCACCGCAGCTACGCAGGAACCGTCGCCAGCGGTGTGATGCGCGTCGGCGACGATATCGTCGTGCTGCCAGCGGGCAAGACAAGCCGGATCGAGGCTATCGAGGGCCCCGGGGGCCTGGTTGAGGAAGCCTTCCCGCCGATGGCGGTCTCGGTCAGCCTGGCCGACGACATCGACATCTCGCGTGGTGATTTGATCGCGCGCCCCAATAACCGGCCGAGAGTCACCCAGGAGTTCGACGCCACGGTGTGTTGGATGTCCGACGACGCAGCTCTCGAGCCTGGTCGTGACTACCTGGTCAAGCACACGACCCGTACGACACGGGCGAAGGTTATGGGCCTGGATTACCGGCTCGATGTCAATACGCTGCACCGGGACAAGTCAACAACTGCGCTCAAACTCAATGAGTTGGGCCGTATTTCACTGCGCACCCAGGCTCCGCTGCTGCTGGACGAGTACAGCCGTAACGCCGCGACAGGCTCATTCATCCTTATCGACCCGAACACCAACGGAACCGTGGCCGCCGGGATGGTGCTGCGGGACGGAACCGCGCGCGCAGCGAGCCCGAACACGGTTCGCCACCAGTCACTGTGTGCCGCCGAGGACCGCCTGTCCAAGGGGCGAACGGTGTGGTTCACCG
>JBMYXJ010000183.1:0-5796 GCA_049608285.1 Mycobacterium sp.
GTCGACGGGACACCTTTCTGGTTCGAGGCCAAGCACGGGAAGACCGTGTCGGTCCTCGCCGCCCTGCGCCAGGCCCAAGCCAAACAAGCGGAGAAGGGGGACACGCGGCCGCCGGTCGTCCTCGCTAAACAGGATAAAAAACCAGCCGGCTGGAAAATCGGCGAACCCAACTCACCGGTGCTTGCGGTGATGCGCGCTGACCACTTTTTCGACCTGCTCCTCGACCACCACCGATTGCGCGTCGCCGCCGGCGAAGACAACCTGCCCATTCCCAAGGATGACTGGAGCTTCCGATGAACGAACCCGAAGAGATCGAGCGCCCCGCCGCGGCGTACGGCGACTGCGCTAGCGACGGTGAAGCCCGCCACATCTGGAAGAATGAACACATCTGCGCGCGTTGTGGCCTCGGCCCCCTATGCGTCATCGGCCGCACCACCGCAGACCTCGCGCCGGTACTCCTTCCGGTCGTCAGTCGATGTGCAAACTTCAGCCCTGTAGAGTAGGCGCTGCGTGTGTCCCATGGCCGACGGAACTGGAATCGAGACGGCCCGCCTCAGCGGGTGCCGTTCCTTTGCAACGTCATACGAAGCATCTGTAGTCACCGAGCCACAAAACACCGAAGAATCGACCTCGACACGGGTGCAGTCGAACAAACCGCCGCGGCCCCAGTTACGGACCCATGCCCAAGACGGAGCTACGAACATCCCTCCCTCGCAAAGCTCAGTCTCGTGATCGAGGGCCACGACGACCTGGAGATGTATGTGCTTGCCGTTGAAAAGGTCGGATTCGAGCGCGCGGCCATCGCGGCGGCGCGCTCGATCGGCCCGCTGACAACGTCTCGGTGATAAGAATGAAGCTGAAACGAAAGTTGCAGGCGGTGACATTTGCTCTCAAAAAGGACGGTGCCCCATGAGCGCTCGCACGGAGGCTGACACGTTGGCGCAAGCAGTGATCGACTCGCTGCTTGACGAGCCGCCCGACGAGAAGGAGCGCAAAGTCGCCCTGGAAGACATTGACGTCGTGGCTTTTGCCACCAGGTTACGCAGGCAAGTGGATGCCCATTTTGCAAGCGAGCGACACGATGTCTACAAGGCCGCCGAAAAGCGCCGACTGGCCGAACTACCGCAAATGCAAACGGACCCGCTATTGCTTGATTTACCACGGGAACATCTGGTGACCAGGTTGTCCGGGCTAGTGCGTACCGCGGGTCCCGAGGCCGCTGTCGATTTTATGAATTTCGAGAAGGCGCCCAAGCAGGAACTCGCCGAAATGATTCGCAGCCTGGAACACCTGATCGAGGGTGAGTCCGAGTAGACACCGCCGAGCCCCTCACCTCGTACGCGCGGAGTCTGAGGCAAAGCGGGTGATGTAGGAGCTTGGCGTTGCGCATCCCACCGAAGCGTCTATCGAGACGCTCGCATACATGCGTGGTGTTCTCGTGCGTGACTCACGATCTAGTGGGGCTCGTGCAACGCTGGTGAAAGCCGGGCGACGCGGAGCCGTCGGTGTAGCCGCTGGTTTGCGGGCCGCGGAGCTGCTGATGCCGGCGGCGATCTGCGGCCGCATTTGTGATGTGGTCAAGGTGGCATCCAAAACCCTCCGAACCGCCTCCGAAATCAGCTCTTGGACCTCCATGCCACTGGGCCGAGTGTTCCGGCCCTCCTTCCAACCGGCCGCCTGTAGCCGGCGGCGGGCGCACGCAACCAGATCGGGCATCAAAACTACTCAATCCGCGACACGGCTCGCGTCCGGCGCTTTGGCCTCAGCCAGCTGTCGCTCGCGCTCCTCCTGCCAGCTCGTGTTCAGCTTTCTCGGCAGATCGGTCTGCGCATAAGCGCTCCGCTCCAGTTCGCTGTCCCGGTAGGGGTCGCCGCCACGTAACCATGCCGTCACCCACTGCACAACAAGCGCCAGGGGCGCGAGCACACAAAGCGCTAACCACTGTGTGGCCGGCGGGAAGAACAGTGAGACAAGCCCGAGAAAGAGTCCCGTGAGGGTCATGTCCTCGAGCTGCCGAATGTGGACGTGCTCGTGCCGTTCAATCCGGGTGTCCGCTTCCTTCGAATCGTTCCGAGCACGCTCGGTGTACACGATCCCGCGGAGTAGCGTCGTGCTGTAGCCCCATCGCTCGGCGGCCCAGTCCTTCCAGACCGCCGTCAGGACGAGCGTGGGCTCGAACCGAAGGCTCTTCCAGCGCGCGGCGAACATCAGACACATCAGGATCGGAAATAACCAACCCAGGATCAGCACCGGGGTGGTGGCGAATAGGACCCAACGGCCGATCTTCTCTCGGCCCGAGGGCCAGGTGGTGAGCTTTCGGAGCAGTGACTTGTGGGGTTGGTTCGACATCATGGACCGCCGCCGGCGGCCAAAGCATACGCTGTCAGCGCAACGACTGCACCCGTTGTTAGAACCCCCACAGCAAACCACAGGATCGGGCTCCGCGTCCAGCTATCGAGCGCCGCCTGGAGCCGGCGGGCGCGCTCGCCCGCACGGTCGATGAGCGCTTCCCGGCGTAGATTCGCTTCTTCCAAATTCGCGATGACAGAGTTAGCGTGCTCGCGCCGGAGCTCGAACATGGCCACTTCCTCGTCAGCTAGACGTCGCTCCGTTCGCCCCAGTTGCAACTCGCGCACGTCGGCCAGTATGGTTCGGGCGGTGCTCAGCGGGAACCACATGCCCGGCACATCGTTCAGGGTCAGCCGGCTTGGGGCGTCGAGGCGAAAAGTGCGCGGCGCCCGGAGGCGAAGTTCCGGGGCCGAGCTACTGGGCTCGACCGTCGGAGGAGGGGCCTCCGCCCCCTGGGCGCGCGCTACGCAGGCGAAGAAGAAACCTGCGCTGAGGAGAATGCCGTACCAGAGCCAAAAGCGCGAGCGCGGTTTGGTCTTATGGCGGAAGGCGAGCGGGGTCAGGTCGAGAGTCACGGGTAGAGCCTCCGGAACTCGTCTTCGATTGTGGCGTCGTCCAGGGCCCCAACCTCGGCCCGGGCCGAGACAATGCGCCGCTTCACCTCGGTGCGTTGCTTGTCCAAGTGAGTAATTACTCCGTCAGTTTCGTCTACGCGTTGCAGCGCCACCGTGCGGGCGCCGTCGAGAAAGGCCAGCTTTTGCCGCTCTTTCTCGATCTCCGCGTCGGACATGGTCGGGCGTTGCCTCCCCCACAACCAACCGGCACCCAGCACCACCAGAAGGAACCCGCCCAAACCGGTCAGCCCCCGCCAGCCGTTCGCCTTCAAACATCCCCAGAATTTACGCATCAGTAACCGCCGGCTAACAGGTTCACGATCGCGGTCACGATACCAGCGATACCACCGACGACCGCGATGATCACGGGTGCCCAGACCTTCGCCTTCTCCAGGCCGGTCTTCTCGACCTCTTTACGGGCCTCGTCCTTGCCCTTCATCTTTGACGCCTCCTTGTGGGCGTCGATCAGGTTGTGCTGGCCGGTCTGCTGGTCCTCCCGGATGAACTCGGTCTGGCCCTCCAACTTAGCCACGCGCTCGCGCAGGCTCCCCAGTTGGATGTCGTGCTTTTGCCTCTCGCGATCGGCCTGCTCCTGGTTCCACTTCAGACCGGCCATCCCCTGTTTCATGCGATGGTCCAGATCTAAGTGACGATCAATTAGCTGCTTGTAGGAGTCCTTCTCAGCCATCGGTGTACTCCACGGGAGCCGGCCCCTTGAGCGCCCCCAAAATGGCAGCGTCCGCTTCCGCTTTCGTCTGAATATCCTCTTCGTCTCCGCGGCTCGCCTCCCGCACCGCACGGAGGGCCCGTTGGGAGATGGGCTGCGTGGTCTTGGTCGAACGGCTGCGGCCTTCTTCGTCCAGCTTCAGAATGCTGCGTAGCTCGCGCAACGCCAGCCTCACCCGGAGAGACTCCCGAATTTGGTGTATCGCCTCTGCGTTCGTGGGGGAGTTCCGCTGGAGGTGCAACATTTCGCGAACCAAGTAGTCCTCAAGAACAGCGATATGGGGCTCGACCATCTCAGCTTTTGGGCTGCTGGGCGGGATTGACTCCTTCGTGGGGCTCGCGAGTTCTGAACGCGTGCCCATGTAGAGCTGCTTTGCGTTCACTTCGTTCCGGGCCCGCTGGATCGCGTACAGCACGGTTCGCTCGATCATGTCGGTCGACAGCCCGATCTTCTTCACGAGGAAGTCCTGCGCGCCCGCGCGAACAGCTAAGACGGACACCTCGATGTCTTCCCGCCCGCTAAGCACGATGACAGGGGTGTTGGGGGCGACCTTCATGATCTCCATCACCGTTTCGATACCGTGGCTATCGGGCAGGGAGAGGTCGAGGAGAATAACGTCGAACTGCCGATTCGCTAGGACGGTTGTGGTCGAGCTGAGCCAGGCGCATCTCTCAACGCCAAAGCGCAGCAACCGCGCCTCTTCCAGACGCCGCGTGATCATGTCGGCGTCTGCGTCGTTGTCCTCGACGAGAAGTAGACTCACCGGTTCCATTGCGGCCCTCAGTCTTTCTTGGCGCGGGGCGGAGGGTAAATGTTCCAGCGGCGCCAAAAGGCGTCGATTGCTGTGGCCATTTCTTCGTACTGCGCCAACTCGCGCGGTTTGGCGAGGTAGGCGTTCGTCCTCGCATCGTAGACCCTAGCCAGGTCCTCTGCCGCCTTCGAGCTGGTGAGTATGACCACCGGAAGACGGCTGAGTCGAGGGTCTGCTCGAATGGCTTTGAGGACCTCTGCGCCACTCATACCGGGCAGGTTTAAGTCCAGCAGCACCATGTGGGGGAGGTCAAGTGCTTCATTTTGCAGCCGCGCCAGTGCCTTATCCCCGTCGTCGGCGATTTCGAGCCCCACCGACTGGTTGCGAAAGGCGCGTTTGGTTAGGTGGACGTCACCGGGGTTATCTTCCACCAGCAAGATCCGCAAGCCCGACATCATTTGTACAAAACCTCCCGAAACACTTGTTCTTTTGTTGGGAAGCGCACGGTGAAAGTCGTTCCGCGGCCCTTGCCCGCCGACTCCACCGAAATCACCCCACCGTGGGCTAGTGCAATTTTTCGGCAGAGTGCCAGGCCGATGCCCGTTCCACCATATTTCTCCCGGGAATGTAGCCGGAAGAACGGGTCGAACACACGGTCAATGAACCGGGCTTCAATCCCAATACCGTTGTCTACCACACGTACGTACGTCCACTCAGCGTCCCTTTGTGCGGATATCACGATCTGCGGTGCGGTATCGTCGCGCGCGAATTTCAGTGCGTTGCTCAGTAGGTTTTGAAAGAGGCTACGGGCCGCGCCCCGATCAACCCAGAGTTCGGCGGTAGGGTCCGCCACTTGGATCACGGCCCCCTTCTCCGCGATGGGCACATGGAGCCCGTGCTGAATGCTCTCAATCAGGGTACCGAGCGACGTCGCAGTGACAGAAAGGACGCGGCCGGCTCGAGAAAACGCAAGCAAGTCGTCGATGAGTTGCGACATCCGCTTTACGCCCGCCTCTACATAACGTCGGGAGGAGTTGATCTGCGCGAGGGCCTCCATCAGCTCGGTGTCAGCGCGGCGTTGTTCAGTATCCTTGTGTCCCGCGCCGCCCACCTGTGCGCATGTCTCCGTTGCCCGCTGAATCACCATATCCATACTCTCGAACATGAGAGCAGTGAAGTTCCCGACCATACGCAGGGGTTCCTGGAGGTCGTGACTGGCGACGTACGCGAAGCTCTTCAAGTCCTCATTCGCTCGGTGGAGCTCCTCGACCTTGGCGTCCAGCGCCTGAGCCTTGGTACGGAGCTCTTCAAGCTCATCTGCCTTGATGCGAATACTCACGACACGCAGCGCCCGC
>JBMYXJ010000184.1:0-5784 GCA_049608285.1 Mycobacterium sp.
ATTTTGACTCGCTCGACGACCACGCCGTGACGGTTCGCGAGCGTGACGCGATGACCCAGGAGCGGGTTGCGATCGACGCAGTCGCCGACTACCTGGCAGTGCGACTCAAGGGCTGCTAGCTGGGGGCACGGTTCTGGTGTGCGTGCAGATCGTGATATCGGCTGATTGGACGGTCTGAGCGCACACCAGAGTTCGACACGGCATCAGAAGCGCATGCCGGAGTTCGACACGCCCTTGAGCGCACACCAGAGTTCGACACGGCATCAGAAGCGCCCGCCGCCGCCACTCATGCCGCCCCCACCACCGCCGAATCCGCCGCCGAATCCGCCACCGAATCCACCGCCACCGAATCCACCACCGCCGAATCCGCCACCGCCGAATCCACCGCGCATCGCGCCGGAGAGCACGTTGCCGAGCAGGATGCCCCCGATTACGGCGCCCAGCTGACCGCCGCCGCGGCCACCGCCGCGAGGTCCGTTGAAGTGCCGTTGAGCGGCGACGACATCGGCGTTGGCCAGCGATTGGGCCTTGGCGGCCAGCATGGCAGCGCCGTTGGCGTGTGCGGTGGCCTCGGTCAGGTTGGTTGAGCGCTTGTCCCGGGCTGCCTGCAGCTGCCGTTCCGCCTCGGACAGTCGGGCGCGCGCTTCCGGGCCGACGACACCGCGGCGGGTGTCGATGTAGTCCGAGACCGAGCGCACCCGGGATTGCGCGTTGAACAGTGCTTGGTCGTATGTTCGGCTGAGACGCTCGGTGGTCTCCCTCTCTTGGACGACCTCTGCCAGCAGACGATCCAGCTCGGCATCGGCCTGGGTCAACCGGGTGAAGGCACCGAGTGGGTCAGAGTCACCGGTGCTCTGCGCCGCCGATACCGCCTCAACAGCGGCATCGCGAGCGGTGCTGAGTTCTGCTGCTACCGCGATGTTGCCACGAGCGAGCTGGGCGCCCGCCTGATTGATGCCGTTCTGGATGTCGTCGATCACCGATGGCAGGCCGGCCACCGCCCGGTTGATATCGGTGGCGGCGCTGTCAACTGCGTCCAGCAGCGTGCGGGCCTGACCGAGTGCGGCCTCGGCATTGTGGATGGCGTCGACCAAACCGAGCTGCCGGCGAGCTGGGCGTGCGACCAGTTCGCGGCCGGTGTCGATGTTCTGTTCGGCAAATTCCAGCCGTTGTCTGGCTTCGTCGACATTGTCGGACACCGAAACCAGTGCCGCTTCAGCGAATTGGGAGTGTAGGCGGCCCAAAGTCTGCTCGGCTGGACCCAGACGGGTAGTTGATTCGACCATCTGCTGGGTGAGCGAGTCCAAGCGGGTGGGCGCATTGATCAGCAGGTCGCGCAGTTTGGCGAAGGCCTCACGCTGGGCTTCGAGCTCCTGGTCGGCCTTCGCGGCGGCGACGATCACGCGCGTCAGCAGGTCGCGGCGCTGCTGCGGGGTTTCGGGCACCGCGTCGTCGAGGATATGCCGCACGTTGAGCGCTTGGGCCAGCGTGGTCTTGGCATTGGTCACCGCGCGGACGAATGCCGCGGTATCGCGTTCACCGAATTCCTGGACAGCCAGTGCTAATTCGCTCTCGCTGGTGCGGACTTCGTTGTCCACCTCGACCACGATCTTCCTGGAAAGATCGTCGAGCACATCGATCGATACTGCCGCCAGTGCGTTGGGGTCGGAGGGGTCTACTCGCTGGGCGGCCGCGAACTCAGCCAGCCGGCGTTTACGCCGCCGCCACTTCGTCCACAGCAACAGGGCACACACGGCCAGCGCCAGTATTGCCATCACCATGAGGAAGGTGAGCCACGAAAAGCCCTTGCCTGACCCTGCGGCGCGGGCGGCACCCAGGCCTTCGGCGGTGGCGACGGCAGCACCGGCCAAGTCATCGCGGCGCAGCGCCGGCTCGATCACGTCGCGTTGCAGGGCTCGGGCCTTGGTCTGGGACATGATCGCCCGCGGCACCTGAAAGGCGTAGGCCCGTTCGGTGGTGGCCACCGCCAGTAGGGCGTCCCGGTCGCCGAAGTCGCTGAGCTGCATCGTGGTCTTCGCCCAGGCCTGTGCTCCTTGGCCGAAGCTGTCGACATACACCACCCAGAGGCGGATGCGTTCTTTGTCGTACAGCGCCAACAGCGCGTTTTCGACCTCCACGCGCTGGGCCGGCGACAGCGCGCCGGACTGGTCCGTGACGTAGTCGGGGATGCGGAACGGTGGCTCGGCGGTAGCGACCGGCGTACAGAGAAGTCCGGTGACCAGGACGGCGAGCAGCATGCAGAGCTGGCGGACGACGCGCATGGAGCCAATCTAGTGCCGCGCCCCGCCGGCGGCTATTGCCGGGTGATTGGCCTGGCAGACTGTCTGTCGGTGTCCACTGATCTCACGCAACGCGATCCCTACAGTGAGTTCGACCGTCAGCGTCTGGTGGTCGAACCGCCCAAGGCTGCCGCGTTGCCGGGCACGGCGGCCGAGCACCGCACCGACTTCGCACGTGACCGCGCGAGAGTGTTGCACTCCGCGGCGTTGCGCAGGCTGGCCGACAAGACGCAGGTGGTCGGTCCGCGGCAGAGTGAAACCCTGCGTACCCGGCTCACGCACTCTCTTGAGGTAGCCCAAATCGGCCGTGGAATGGCGGTTGGGCTGGGTGCCGACCCCGACCTCGTGGACCTGGCTGGGCTGGCCCACGACATCGGCCATCCGCCTTACGGACACAACGGTGAACGGGCACTCAACGAGCTTTCCGGCGCGTGCGGCGGGTTCGAGGGGAATGCGCAGAATTTCCGGATCCTGACTCGGCTAGAACCTAAAGTGCTTGTCACCCAGGGAGATGAGCCGCGTAGCGCCGGACTGAACCTGACCCGTGCGGCGTTAGACGCGGTGACGAAGTATCCGTGGTACCGATCATCGGAGGGCGGCAAGTTCGGCTTCTACGCCGACGACGCACAAGCCGCCGCCTGGGTGCGCGGCGATGTGCCCGAACGTCGGCCGTGCCTGGAGGCCCAGATCATGGACTGGGCCGACGACGTCGCCTACTCGGTGCACGACGTCGAGGATGGTGTGACCTCCGGCCGTATCGACCTGCGGGTTCTTGCCGACGATGACGCGGTGTGCGCATTGGGCCGGCTGGGGCAGTCACACGGCATGGGGGGCGGCTTGGCTGCCGCTGACCTGGTTGAAGCGGCTGAACGGCTCTCGGTGCTGCCTGCGGTGGCCGCCGTTGGCAAGTACGACGCCACCCTCTCGGCGGCGGTGGCGCTGAAGACGATGACCAGCGAGCTGGTGGGCCGATTCGCCTCGTCGGCCATCGCAGCCACGCGCAAGGTCGCCGGTCCGGGCCGACTGGTGCGCTATCGCACTGATCTGGAGGTGCCCACCGTGGTGCGGGCCGAAGTAGCGGTGCTGAAGATTCTTGCGTTGCAGTTCATCATGTCCGACCCCCGACATCTGAATCTGCAGGCACGGCAGCGCGACCGAATCAACGCTGCGGTTCAGTTCGTCATGGCCGGCGCACCGGCAACGTTGGATCCACTGTTTGCCCCACAATTCAATGCCGCCGCCGACGACGGGGCGCGGTTGCGGGTGGTGATCGATCAGGTTGCGTCAGTCACTGAAAGCCGTCTGGAGCGGCTTGAACCGGCGTAGGCGCTCCCGGCGGGGGCTCTAGACTGACCAGGTGGCGGTCGACGGGACTCGGGGGCGGGGCAGGATCCCCGATCGCGACATCGCCGCGATCCGCGAACAGGCCAACATCGAGGACCTCGTAGGTGAGTACGTTCAGCTGCGGCGCGCGGGTGCGGACTCGCTGAAGGGGCTGTGCCCCTTTCACGACGAGAAATCCCCCTCGTTTCACGTCCGGCCCAATCACGGGCACTTCCACTGCTTCGGTTGCGGGGAGGGCGGAGACGTCTACGCCTTCCTGCAGAAGATCGAGCACGTCAGCTTCGTCGAGTCGGTCGAACTGCTCGCCGACCGCGTCGGCTACACCGTCACCTACACCGGAGCTTCAACCACCAACGTGCAACGGGACCGTGGCAGCCGCAGCAGGCTGTTGGCTGCCAATAACGCTGCCCAGGAGTTCTATGCGGCTGCGTTGGAGTCCGATGAGGCCGCCCCAGCGAGGCAGTACCTCACCGAGCGTCATTTCGATGCCAAGGCTGCCGCCCGGTTTGGCTGCGGCTTTGCACCCTCAGGGTGGGAGACACTGACAAAACACCTGTTGCGCTTGGGGTTCGAATTCAAGGAGCTTGAGGCCGCCGGCCTGTCCAGGGAGGGACGCCGCGGCCCCATGGACCGTTTCCACCGCCGACTGCTGTGGCCGATCAGAGCCGGCGGCGGTGAAGTCATCGGCTTCGGGGCTCGGCGAATCTTCGACGATGATCCGATGGAAGCCAAGTACGTGAACACCCCAGAGACGGTGCTGTACAAGAAGTCCTCGGTGCTATTTGGCCTCGATCTGGCGCGGCGTGCCATCGCAAAAGAACACCGCGCGGTTGTCGTGGAGGGCTACACCGACGTGATGGCCATGCATCTGGCCGGAGAAGTTACGGCTGTCGCGTCCTGCGGCACCGCCTTCGGCGATGGACACCTGGCACTGTTACGGCGGCTGATGATGGACGACAACTGGTACCGCGGCGAGTTGATCTTCGTCTTCGACGGTGACGCGGCCGGTCAGGCGGCGGCCTTGAAGGCTTTCGACGGCGACCAGCAGGTGTCTGGAAAATCCTTCGTGGCAATCGCTTCCGACGGTATGGATCCGTGCGATCTGCGGCTGAAGTCCGGTGATGGCGCACTGCGGGACTTGGTGGCGCGCCGGATTCCGATGTTCGAGTTCGCGATCCGCAGCCTGATTCCCGGCGGCGACGTCCTGGATAACGAGCCTCAGGCGCAAGTGGACGCGCTGCGCCGCGGCGTACCGCTGATTGCGCGAATCCGAGACTATGCGCTGCGCGACGAGTATGCACGGCGCCTAGCGGGGTGGACGGGCTGGCGCGACGAAGGCCAGGTGCTCACTCGGGTTCGTGAAGAAGCGGGCAAGCGCGGTATGCCCGACAAGAAGCGACGCCGTATTTCTCAGGCCGAGGCGGCCCCGCCGCAGCGGGTTAGCAGTGCGGGAGGGCCAGCTGAAGTCCGGCCGGACCCCGGGGAGCCCACGTTGTGGCCGCAACGTGAAGCGCTTAAGTCGGCGTTGCAGTTTCCGGCGCTGGCCGGCCCGGTGTTCGATTCGCTGGCTGCAGAGAGTTTCACCCACCCCGGTTACGCCTCGGTTCGGGCATCGATCGAGGCCGCCGGCGGTACCGCGGCCGGCTTGACCGGTGCGCAGTGGATCGAAGCAGTTCGCGAGCAAACTGACTCACAGTTGGTCGCCGGACTGGTCAACGAACTCGGCGCTGAGGCCATCAACGCCGACGACGAGAGGCTGCCGCGCTACATCGGGGGCGTGCTGGCCCGGCTGCAAGAAGTGTGGATTGGCCGCCAGATCGCGGAGGTCAAGTCGAAACTGCAGCGGATGTCGCCGGTGGAACAGGGGGACGAATATCACGCGCTGTTCGGTGACCTGGTGGCGATGGAAGGCTACCGGCGCGGCCTGCTCGAGCAGGCAAGTGGTGATGACCTGACTGTATGAATCAGGTCGGCTGAGTTATGATAGGCACAGCGGTCGGGCCGTTTCGGGAATAGGTGAGAAGGCGAGTTGGCGATGTCTGTGCACACGATCCGGACCAACGGCACCCGGCTGATTGCTGGGGCCTTTGCGGTCGCCGCCGTGGCCGTCCCAGGTTACATAGCTCTGACCAGCATTGAT
>JBMYXJ010000185.1:0-5747 GCA_049608285.1 Mycobacterium sp.
GACGCTACTTGAGGGGGCGATTTCGGCGTGATTGCCGCCGCTGAGCGGCGACGCGCACGCCGAAATCACGAAGAATGGAACCTCGCGGCGCCCTGAAGCGTCCGCTCAATACATGCTTACCGACTATTTACGGCGCCACGACGGTGTGATCACCTTGGCGCAGGCGCGTGAGGCTGGCCTCAGCCACTCCGCGATCCAGCGACGAGTCTCGTCCGGCCGTTGGAGGCGGTGCTTCCGCAGTGTCTATTTCGTAGACGATCGGCCCTTTACCGACGCCGCCCGCGTCCGCGCGGCGATCTGGGGCTACGGCGAGCGGGCCGTTGGTAGTGGTCTGACCGCTGCGTGGTGGCATGGATTGACGCGGTTCGCTCCTGAGGTCGTCGAGATGACGATCCCACGAGACAGCAACGGTCGTCGGCGCCCCGGCTGCCAACCGCGCCGCCGAGATCTCGATGGATCCGACATCGCCGAAATCAGGGGTCTCCGGACAACGAACCTGCCCCTCACAGTCATCGAAGCCGCAGCACGACAGGGTGGCGGCGGCAAGCTTCTGGATGCTGCCGTTCAAAACAGAGTCAACCTCCGCGCACTCTGGCAAGTACATCTGCGGCACAAGGGGAGATACGGCTCGCCGCGGGCTCGGCTCTTGCTGCAGGCCGCCGACCACGGCGCTCGATCTCAGGCCGAGCGGCTGCTGCATACGCTGCTGCGTGATGCCGGTATCACCGGGTGGAGGGCGAACTATCGCGTCGGCGGCTACCGGGTCGACGTCGGCTTTCCGGGAGTGAAGGTCGCCATCGAGGTGGACGGCTTCGCGTTCCACAGCGGCGCCGAGGCGTTCCAGGTAGACCGTGTGCGGCAGAACCACATCGTGCTGCTGGGATGGCAAGTGCTGCGATTCACCTGGCTGGATCTCACCGAATATCCGCAGCGAGTCGTAGCCGTCATCCGGTCGGCGATTTCGGCGTGATTGCCGCCGCTGGGCGGCGACGCGCACGCCGAAGTCGCACGGACTGCAGGGCCGCGTCCCAGAGGAGGCCGGTGGTGGCAGCGAGGGCCTTGGGCTTCATCGATTCCTTGCCCATCATCGCGGCGGCCAATGCCTTGGTACTCGCCGAAGCCTTCGACATATGCCCGGAGTCGAACGGGGGCTGCGGGTCATACTCAATGGACAGCTGGATGGCCTTGGCCTTGGCCTCGCCGCCGACCTGGCCAGCCAGCCAAAGCCCTAGATCGATACCGGCAGAAACCCCTGCACAGGTGACGATCTTGTTGTCGGCGCGCACGATCCGCTCGTCGCTGACCGGTACGGCCCCGAACGTCCGCAATAGCGGTAGCGCCGCCCAGTGTGATGTCGCGCGCTTCCCCTCAAGCAGACCCGCAGCGGCCAAGATCGCCGATCCCGAGCACACCGAGGCCGTCCACGTCGACGTCCTGTGTGCGTTGCGCACCCAGTCGAGCACACCTTCGTCGCGAGCGTGCTCCATCGTGCTGAACCCACCCGGAATCAGAATGATGTCAGGAGAGGGCGTTTCGTCGAAAGAATGCGTGGCACCGACGAGCAGTACCGCGGAGTCCGCGGCGATCGGCCCCGGCTCGTGCCATACGAATCGGACTTCGGCACCAGGCAGCCAACGCAGACTCTCGTAGGGGCCGATGAAGTCCAGCGCGGTGAATCCTGGGTACAACATGATCGCGACCTGCATGGTCGATCTCCCCTTTCGTCTCAAGCGAATGTTTTGCGGTACTGATCTGGTGAAATCCCGAGTCGGCGAACGAAGTTGCGGCGCAGGGTTTCCGCCGAACCGAACCCGCAACGCGCCGCGATGACCGTCACGGTGTCGTCGCTTTCCTCGAGCTGGCGACGTGCCGCCTCGGTGCGAATTCGTTCAACGTAAGCCCCCGGTGCCTCGCCTACCTCTTCGGTGAACACCCGGGTGAAGTGGCGCGGGCTCATGGCAGCCCGACGCGCCAACTCAGGGACGCGGTGTTCACCGGCGGGCTGGGCCTCGATTGCCTCTTGGACATCGCGGATCGGCGTCCGACGGGCACGGGGCATCCACACCGGGGCCGCGAACTGAGTCTGCCCACCCGGGCGTCGCAGGTACATCACCAGATAGCGGGCGACGGTCTGCGCACAGTCGGTACCGCAGTCATCCTCGACCAGCGACAACGCCAGGTCGATGCCCGCCGTAACGCCCGCGGCGGTCCACACCTTCTGTGAGCTACGGACAAAAATAGGGTCGGGATCGACTGTTACGGAAGGAAAATCGGCGGCCATCTGCGAGGCGAAGGCCCAATGTGTGGTGGCCACACAGCCGTCGAGTAGGCCGGCCTGCGCGGCCAGCACCGAGCCGGTGCAGACGCTGACCACACGGCGGGCATGTGGAGCCGCCTCCACTATCCAGTTCACCAGCTCGGAGTCATGGCGTGCTGTCGCCGTACCCAACCCGCCTGGCAGCACCACTGTGTCCACCGGCTCGGTCGGGTCGGGTAGCGGATCGGCCGCCAATGTGAGTCCGGTACGGGTACTGACCGGCATCCCGGCCACCGACACGATGCCGACGGTGTACCCCACACCCTGGCCGTGGGAGGTCGCGTACGCCGTCGCTCCGGAAAAGACTTCGAAGGGTCCCACCATGTCGAGCGCCTGGACTCCCTCGAAGCCCAGAATGAGCACGCTGCGCGCCATGCAACCAGTCTCGACTACTCGGGAGATGGCGTCCAGGTCATGGTTCCCACAGATCAGGACAAGAGCGGAAAGCAGGTGCGAACACGCTCGATCCACCATTGCCTGCGCTCGGGCGGGGCCGCCAGCGCGGCCAACCGTGCCAGGCTCGGCGTCGCCGCCGCCACCGGGAGGTACCCATCAAGGGGCCTCACCGGCTCAACGACGTCCTCGACGAACAGACTCCCAGTGCCCAGGCCGCAGGCGTAGGGCAGCTCAGGCAAGCAGCCCGCGGCGATCAAACCGGCGCCGATGCCCACAGCCGAGTCCAGGGCGCTGGACACCACGGCCGGAATGTCGATCTGTCCAGCGACGGTCAATATCGCCTGCACGCCGCCCAGCGGGGCAACCTTGAGAACCGCGATGTCTGCGGCCCCTGAGCGCACCACGTGCAACGGGTCCTCCGCTTTGCGAATGCTCTCATCGGCCGCAACGGGCACGTCAACGCGGCGGCGGACCTCGGCGAGCTCGGCCACGCTTTTGCAAGGTTGCTCAACGTACTCCAGCGGGCCGTCGGCGGTGAGCGCATGGGCTGCGTTCACCGCATCTTCCACACTCCAGCCGCCGTTGGCGTCAACACGTACGTTCGGCACAAGTGTGCGCACAGCGTTGACGCGCGCGACGTCGTCGGCCAGCGGCTGGCCCGGTTCGGCGACCTTCACCTTGGCGGTGCGGGCGCCGGGAAAATGAGCCAGGACCTCGGCGACAGCGTCCGCGGCCACAGCGGGCACCGTCGCGTTGATCGGGATGCGGTCGCGACGGACCTCGGGTTGGGCGCGGTAGGCCGCCTCGATGCCTGCGGATAACCAGTGCGCGGCTTCGTCGGGCTGGTACTCAAGAAAGGCACCGAACTCGCCCCAGCCCGCAGGCCCGTCGATCAGCGCGACCTCCCGCGTAGTGATGCCGCGGAAGCGCACCCGCATCGGCAGCGCCACGACGTGCAGCCGGTCGAGAAGATCGGTCAGCTGCACGCCCGCTACGGGGTCAGTCACGGCACTCTTGCATCGTCAACACTGGTTGCAGCTGATGGTGTCTCTCGGTCCATTGCGTCGCGCCCCACAACCCTCGGGCGGCCAAGAGAGCGCTACACCGTGGCCCGGCCGCGCCCTTCCCAATGAGGCTTGCGCAGCTCCTTTTTCAGAACCTTGCCGGTGGGGTTGCGCGGCAGTTCCTCGGTGATGTCGACGGTCTTTGGACACTTGTAGGCAGCAAGGCGGTCGCGCGCGAACGCGATGAGGTCAGCCTCGAGGACCTCTCCGTGGGCCCCCTCAAGCACCACCACAGCCTTGACGACCTCACCCCACTTGTCATCAGGCACCCCGATGACTGCAACCTCAACCACCGCTTCGTGTTCGGCCAGGACCCGCTCAACCTCGATGGAGTAAATGTTTTCACCACCGGAAATGATCATGTCCTTCAGCCGGTCCTCCACGAAGATGTATCCACCCTCGTCGACACGACCGATATCGCCGGTGCGGAACCAGCCGTCCTCGGTGATGCACTCGGCAGTCGCCTCAGGCTTGTTGTGGTAGCCCTTCATCAACTGCGTTGAGCGAAACCACAATTCACCCTGCTCACCGTTAGGAACCTCTTCTAGGGTGTTCGGATCCGCGACGCGCACCTCGGCGTTGGGCACCAGGGTGCCTGCGCTCGTCAACCGCTCCGGGTGGTCCTTCGCACGGTGCGCCTCAGGCATCAGATGGCTGATCACCCCGCACAGCTCGGTCAGTCCGTAGGCCTGAATGAAGTCGGTGTTCGGCCAAGCCGCCAGCGCGGCGCGCAGCAGCGGCAGCGGCATCGGCGAGGCACCGTAGCTGTAGGTCTTCAACCGACTGAACAGTTTGACCGCGTCCTCACCGGAATCCAGCACGCTGGCCAACACCGCGGGCACCAGGAAAGTACGGTTGGCGCCTTTGAGAATCGCCCCGGCCAGCGTGGCGCCGGTGACCTCGCGGGTCATCACACTCGGGACGCCATCGTGGAGGCCGAACTGTGCATACGATGATCCGCCGACGTGGAACAACGGCATGGACACCATGCTCTTGTCGCCCTCGTCGAACTCGAAACCCTCATGGGCGTTGATGGTGTGAGCGATCATGTTGGCCTGGGTGAGCTCGACGCCCTTGGGCCGGCCGGTAGTGCCCGAGGAGTACATGATGATGGCGACGTCATCGGGGTCGACATCGTCGCTGCGTTCGGCCGGGGTCGCCGCCGCCAGCATCGCCTCATACTCGTCGTCACCCTCAGGAGTAACGGAAACGACATGCTTGACGCTGTCGAGCTTGTCGCGGACCTGATCGATGGCGGGCTGAAATTCCTTGCCGACGATCAGCAACTTGGCACCGGAGTCATTGAGGACATAGTCAAGTTCGTCGGCAGCCAGACGGAAGTTGATGATCGCGGTGGCGGCGCCGAGGGAGGCCGCGGCGAACGTCAGTTCAATGCAGGCCGGGTGATTCTTGTCGAGGAATGCCACGACGTCGTTGCGCCCCACCCCCCGCTCCTTAAGTGCGCCAGCGAGTCGACGAACCCGTTCGTTCAACTGCGCCCAAGTCCAGGACCGCTCGAGGTAGTCCACTGCTTCGGCATCCGGAGTGGTAGCCGCCCAGTGCGACAGGCGGTCATCGAGAAAACGGGGTTCGGGCAGATCGGCCATGGCCAAGAGCGTCCCATGCCGTTGGTCGCTGCTGACCGAATTCGCCTAATCCGCCCATGCGAGTGTCGGCCTTGCCTCAACTGCGCGAACAACGTGGGCCGCAGGCATGCCGGCGGGCAGCTGGGCAGGGGCCAACTTTCTAGAATTGGAACACGTTCTAGTGTGGAGGGCATGAGCGACTTGCTGCGCCATCCCTTGCACTCAGGCCACCTCACTGTCGGCGCACTAGAGCGTCATAAGGACCGGCCAGTGCTGTTCCTCGGAGACACCACGATGACCGGCGGCGAGCTCGCCGATCGGATCAGCCAGTACATTCAGGCCTTCGAGGCGCTGGGGGCTGGAACCGGTGCAGGGGTGGGACTA
>JBMYXJ010000186.1:0-5743 GCA_049608285.1 Mycobacterium sp.
CCTCCGCCGTGCGCGACGAATCCGGAACTGGCGACTACATCATCAACGGGCAGAAAATGTGGACCAGCCTGATCGCCTACGCCGACTATGTGTGGCTAGCCGTGCGCACCAACACCGAAGCCAAGAAACACCGCGGAATTTCGATGCTGATCGTGCCGACCACGGCCGAGGGCTTCTCGTGGACACCGGTGCACACAATGTCGGGCGTCGATACCAGCGCCACCTACTACCAGGACGTGCGCGTACCGAGCACCAGCCTGGTCGGTGAGGAAAACGCCGGCTGGAAGCTCGTCACCAACCAGCTCAACCACGAACGGGTGGCCCTGGTGTCAGCACAGCCGATCTTTTCGGCGCTGGGCGGCGTTCGCGAGTGGGCGCAGAACACCAAAGACGTCCACGGCAAGCGGCTGATCGATTCGCAGTGGGTGCAACTCAACCTGGCCCGCGTGCATGCCAAGGCCGAGGTACTCAAGCTGATCAACTGGGAGCTGGCATCCAGCGACGCCGCCCCTTCCCCGGCCGATGCCTCGGCGGCAAAGGTGTACGGCACCGAGTTGGCCACCGAGGCTTACCGTCTGCTGATGGAGGTCATGGGGACCGCAGCCACCCTGCGCACCGACTCGCCCGGCGCCTTGCTGCGGGGCCGCATCGAACGCATGCACCGGTCCTGCCTGATACTCACCTTCGGCGGCGGTACCAATGAGATCCAGCGGGACATCATCGGCATGGTTGCGCTCGGCCTGCCCCGGGTCAACAGATAAGAGAATAAGGAGATTTTGCGTGGACTTTTTGGCACCGGAGGCCGCCGACGACTTGGGCGGGCTGGTCCGTACCATCACCGAGGCGGTATGCACACCCGAGCATCAGCGCGAGCTCGACGGCGCCCAGAGCCGTTTCGACCGCGATTTGTGGTCCAAGCTGATCGACGCTGACGTGCTGTCAGCCGCAGCGCCGGAATCCCTGGGTGGCGGCGGATATGGCGTATTGGAGCAGACGGCTGTCCTCGAGGCCCTCGGAAGGCAACTCGCCGCGGTGCCCTACCTGGAATCGGTCATGGTGGCTGCGGGTGCGCTGGCGAAGTTCGGCTCCCGGGAACTGCAGCAGGAATGGGCGGAGCCGGCCGTGAGGGGTCAGAAGATCCTCACCGTCGCGTTGGCCGGCCAGATGGGCGACGGGCCGGTCCAGGCCCAGGCCCAGGCCGACGGTGCCGGATATCGACTGACCGGCACCCGAGCCCTGGTCCCCTACGGACCGGTGGCGAACGCTTTCCTTGTCCCGGCTGAAACCGATCTGGGGACAGAGGTTTTCGTGATATCCGCGGACGATCCGGGAGTTACGGCCACCCCGCTGACCACCACCGGACACGGTAGCGTCGGGCAGCTCGAACTGACCGGCGTCGAGGTCGGCGAGCTGCGAGTGCTCGGCGGTGGCTCGGAATCGGATGGGTCCGCAGTTCTCGACTGGCTCGAAACCCAGCACACCCTGGGCATGTCCGCCTTCCAACTGGGCGTTGTGGACCGCGCGCTGGAGCTCACCGCCCAGTACGCCCGCGAACGCGAGCAGTTCGACAGGCCGATCGGCAGCTTTCAGGCCGTGTCGGCGCGCCTGGCCGACGGCTACATCGACGTCAAAGGACTGCGGTTGACGTTGACTCAGGCTGCCTGGCGGTTGTCCGAAGACCAGCCCGCCGATATCGATGTCCGCTCGGCCGCGTTCTGGGCGGCCGAAGCCGGGCATCGCGTAGCGCACACGGCGGTGCATGTGCACGGCGGAGTCGGAATCGACACCGACCACCCGGTGCACCGATATTTCCTGGCCGCCAAGCAAGCCGAGTTCGCAGTGGGTAGCGCAACCGGCGCCCTACTGGCGATCGGTCGCGAACTGGCCGACACACCAGCCTGATTCGCCTCCCACGGTGGCCACCCCACTCACTCCGACGGTCACGGGTCTACTGACGCCCCTGGTCGATGTCGACGATCGGGGTGTGTTCGCGAGCGATAACGATGACTCCGAGGGCTCGTCGGTGACTTTTGTGAGCTGGCGCAACCACATTCAGCGCGGGGCTAACCTCGCGGCCTGGCTGCGGGCCCGGTTGGATTCCGATCGTCCTCCACATGTGGGAGTACTTGCCGGCAATACGCCGTTCTTCTGCACTCTGCTGGTGGCCGCCGCCATATCGGAAATTGTGCCGGTCGGACTGAACCCGACCCGCCGAGGCGCGGCCCTACAACGAGATATCGAAAAGGCCGACTGCCAACTGGTGCTGGCCGACCGGTTCGCACCGAACTGCCCAACACCGAAGGGCGTCAGCGTGATCGACGTCGAATCACCGGAACTCGCCGCCGACCTCAGCGCCTATGACGACGCACCGGTCGAGTTTCGCCCCGCCGATCCTGACGACTTGTTCATGCTGATCTTCACCTCGGGCACCAGCGGTGACCCGAAAGCGGTGCGATGCACCCATGAGAAGGTCGCGTTCCCCGGTAATATGCTCGCGCAGCGTCTCGGTCTGGGCCCCTCCGACACTTGTTATCTGTCGATGCCGCTCTTTCATTCCAACGCGATCATGGCAGGATGGTCACCCGCGGCAGCGGCTGGAGCGTCAATCGCGTTGCGGCGCAGCTTTTCCGCCTCCCAATTCATTCCTGACGTACGGCGTTTCGGTGCAACCTACGCCAACTACGTCGGGAAGCCACTGTCATATATCCTGGCCACCCCCGAGCGTGCAGACGACTCCGACAACCCCCTCAGGCTCGCCTACGGCAACGAAGGTGCCCCACGCGATCTGGGCCGGTTCGCGCAAAGGTTCGGGGTGCAAGTAATCGACGGTTTCGGTTCCAGCGAGGGCGGGGTGGGCATTGCCCGCACACCCGACACACCCGATGATGCTTTGGGGCCGTTGGTGGACGGGGTGGCTATCCTCGACGTCGACAGCGGCCTCGAATGCCCCCCGGGAATGATAGGCGAGTTGGTGAACACCGAAGGGCGCGGACAGTTCCGGGGTTACTACAAGGATCCCGAAGCCGATGATGACCGGATGAGGGGCGGCGTGTACCACAGTGGTGACTTGGCCTACATGGATGAGAACGGGTTCGCCTATTTCGCTGGACGACTGGGTGATTGGATGCGTGTTGATGGCGAAAACCTAGGGACAGCCCCCATCGAGCGGATTCTGATGCGCTATCCCGGAGTCACCGAGGCCGCGGTGTATCCAATTCCCGATCCGTCAGTGGGCGATCAGGTGATGGCAGCCCTAGTTTTGCCCGAAGACGCAGAATTTGATCGAGACGATTTCATCGGATTCCTCGGCCGGCAAACTGATCTGGGCCCCAAGCAATGGCCTTCCTACGTGCGTGTAGCGCCTTCGCTGCCCCGAACGCAGACCTTCAAAGTTCTCAAACGGCAACTGTCTACCGAGGCGACCGGTTGCACGGATCCCGTTTATCAGATCGGCCGAGGCTGATGCGCCGAGACAATATCGCCGAGATGCTGACCGACAGGGTTGGCGACCAACGACTGGGGCTGCGGACGCGGGACCGCGATTGGACCTGGGACGAAGTGGTGACCGAATCATCATCGCGAGCGTCGCTGGCTCGCGGGCTACGGGGCGCTGACTTCGACGATGCGCCGTTTCACCTCGGCGTTCTGCTCGACAACGTGCCGGACTTCGTATTCTGGCTTGGTGCAGCGGCATTGGCCGGTGGAACTATCGTCGGGTTGAACCCCACCCGCAGCGGGGACGAGCTCGCCGCAGACATCCGGCACGCAGACTGTCAATTGATCATCACCGGTGCCCACGGCATGGCCCGGCTCCGAGACCTCGATCACGGACTTGGACCGTCCCGGTTCCTGCTCATCGACGAACCCGGGTATCCCGCCCGCGTCGAGGCGTGCCGAACCGAACCTGCGGCTGCGCCCGGTGTCGACTCGCAGTCGTTGTACCTGTTGCTCTTCACATCGGGGACCACTGGTGTCTCTAAAGCTGTCAAGTGTAGTCAGGGTCGCCTCGCCCGGATCGCGTACAAGGCGACCGACAAGTTCGGCCATCACCGCGGCGACGTCGACTACTGCTGCATGCCACTGTTCCATGGCAACGCCATCATGGCGCTATGGGCGCCTGCGCTGGCCAACGGCGCCACGGTATGCCTGGCGCCGAAGTTCACCGCTGCCGGATTCCTTTCCGATGTGCGGTATTTCGGCGCCACTTTCTTCACCTATGTCGGCAAGGCCCTGGCCTACCTGATGGCCACGCCGGAAGGACCCGATGATGCCGACAACGCTCTGACGCGGGGATTCGGCACCGAGGCGTCCCCCGAGGACCAGAAGGAGTTTCGCCGACGTTTTGGGGCCGAGCTCTTTGAGGGGTACGGCTCCAGCGAGGGCGGTGCAGCTGCCACCGCCGATCCCGCCGCGCCTGCGGGCGCCCTTGGCAGGCCGGCGCACGCCGACATCGCAATCGTCGATCCTGAGACGCTGAACCGTTGTCCGTCAGCGACCCTCGATGCGCAGGGACGAGTTCTCAACCCTGATGAGGCCATCGGGGAGATCGTCGACCGACGAGGCGCGCGGGATTTCGAGGGGTACTACCGCAACGACGCTGCTGACGCCGAGCGCGTACGCAACGGCTGGTACTGGTCAGGTGATTTGGGTTACCTCGACTCCGACGGGTTCCTGTATTTCGCTGGGCGACGCGGCGACTGGATCCGGGTGGATGGCGAGAACACCTCGGCACTGGCCATTGAACGTGTTGTCCGGCGCCACCCGGAGGTGATCACTGCCGGGGTCTATGGTGTCCCCGATCCGCGATCGGGAGACCAGGTGATGGCCGCCCTCGAGGTCGCCGACCCAGAAGCCTTTGACGTCGGGAGCTTCGCCGGGTTCCTGGTAGAGCAGGATGATCTCGGCAGCAAGGGGATTCCACGGCTACTCCGGGTCTCATCCAACTTGCCGGCCACCGGGTCCAATAAGGTACTCAAACGCGACCTGCAGGCTCAGCGCTGGCACACCGATGAACTGTTGTACCGCTGGGTGGGTCGCGCGCAACCGGAATACCGACGCATGACCGATGAGGACCGCCACGCGCTCGACGCGGAGTTCACCGGGTATGGAAGGGAACGCCATGTCTGACCGCGACGCACAGTCTGATTGGGACGAGGTGACTGATGTACTGGTCGCCGGGTCCGGCGCGGGCGGGGTTACCGGCGCCTACACCGCCGCTCGGGAGGGCCTCGACGTCATTCTGATCGAAGCGACGGAGAAGTTCGGCGGCACCACGGCGTATTCCAGCGGCGGCGGAATGTGGATGCCGTGCAATCCGGTTCTGCTGCGCTCAATCGACGACGACAGCATCGAGGACGCGTTGGAGTACTACACCGCGGTCGTGGGTAACCGCACCCCCCGGGAACTCCAAGAGACCTTCGTCCGCGCCGGCGCCCCGCTAATCGAGTACCTGGAGTCCGACGGGCGGCTGAAGTTTCAGCCGTTACCGTGGCCTGACTACTTCGGCAAGGCCCCCAAGGCGCGCGCCGACGGAATGCGCCTCATCGCAGCCAGACCGCTCAAGGTGGCAGCAGCGCCGGAGTTGCGCGAACTCGTCCGGGGACCGCTGGACTCCGACCGACTCGGCGAACCGCAACCAGAAGACTATTTCGTAGGCGGCCGCGCGCTGATCGCTCGCTTCCTGGCGGCTATCCGCCAGCATCCGAAAGCCTCCGCCCGACTCAACACGGCGCTGATCGAGTTG
>JBMYXJ010000187.1:0-5738 GCA_049608285.1 Mycobacterium sp.
TTCGCCACTGAGCCTACCGGCCGGACATGGTGTCGGCTCCGGATCCTCGCGTGCGGAGGTACGCCCTGACCTTCAGCCCCGCACTTGTCGCATACCCACGACTCACCATACTGTAGCCACGTCATTCGGCTTCGTCGCCCTGGTATGCTGCCCTGAACGTCGTCGGCCAGTCGTGGAGTTTGTAGTTTCGGCGAACCTCCTGGTACGTCCGCTGTCCGACGTGCTTGCAGTTGGCGAACTCATTGCCGCGGATGCGCGGCTGAAGAAACGCCTTCTCGCCTTCCACGCCGACCGTCTCACACCACCCGTCGTCCCTGAACGCCTTGATGAGCGCGTTCTCTGCGCGCATGCTGAGATCCTCGGAGTGTTTCGTCTCGCCCTGCTCCATGGCGATGCGGGCGAGCATCGTTTCCTTGACCTCGAACGCCTCCCAGCACTCGTCGGAGCACCAGAACTGGCGACGCTTCGGCTTGCCCGTCGCGTTGCGGTGAAGCACCGTGTCACCCGTGGGTATCTGCCCACACTGAGCGCAACGGTGCTTGCTTCGGATCGGTTGGCTCATACAGCGTTCGCCATCGCGTAAGCTCGGATCAGCGTCAGCATGTTGTCCAGATTCACGCCGCCATTCTCGGCCAGGTACCGCACGTCTTCGGCGGACACCCGATTCAGCGCTCGCCTGAACGCATCGCGGCTTCGGTCAGTAGCCTTCGCACCGCTGAACTCGATGGGCTGGTCCACCTTGGTCAGCCGGTCGGTCAGCACGGAGTCCGCGGAGCTTGCTCCGAAGCCACCGGACAACGCGGTCAAGTCCACACGGGCCTGTCCGCCGCTGCGGAAAATCCCGATCACAAGGTAGGGCTTCCGCCGCCCCTGAAACGTCACCACGTCTCCAGGGAGGATCTCAGTTGTCATTGAACCGTAATCGGCGCCGTTTGCTGCGGTGTTCGACTTCATACAGGGAGCATAGAACCCTTTTGCAAAAGATGCAAGGGATTATTTGCGCTCAGACGAAGTTTTCTTGAACGGCCGTGACGGGATACCGACTCCCGCCATCTCGTTCAGTTGGCTGAGTTCCCGGTTGAACTTCGCCGCGTTCGTGAACCCATGCCACGCAATCCGCTCGAATGAGGACACCGGAAACGGCGGCTCCGGTGGCGTGAGGGCTTCGCGTACCTCCCACGCCTCGCGGCACTCGGCGGAGCACAGCAGCGGTCCCCGCGTGAACGAGAGCGTGAGCTTCGCGCACTGCTTGCACCTGAACATCAGCCCCCTACCTTCTTCACCGCGCGCCGAAGTCGCGCCTCCCAGTCAAACTGAGGCACCAGAGCCTCGCGGACCTTGGCCGCGTCATAGCAGTCGAACGAGCAGTAACTCTGAAGCGGACGACCCCCTTGCAGAACCTTCCCGCACTGCGCGCAACAGTCATCCATCAAACAAGTCCTCGCGCACGACGCATGGCGATGCGCTCCCAAATCTTGGAGAGCGTGGGAACGTCCGACGAGCCGCACGGACCACACAACGGAACCTCCGGCCCCTCGGCCATGCCGTCACGATGGATCGTGTACTCAACCTCCCCAGCGATCCAACTCCCGCACGCGGCACACTTCGGCATGAGCGCCACCCTGACCGATACAGCGGCACCACACTCCTGCGAGCAAAACAGGGTCGCCCGTGGACCAAGCCGGCCTCCGCACTGGAGGCAGTGCGTGGCCAGCTTCGGCGGCTCGGGCCAGTCGCCCCGTCTACCCACTAACATCCCCCGTCAGCACCATCACCGCACGGATGCTGCTCGGGTGCATGTTCGTCCACACCTTGCCGCCGCGTCGGTCGCGCACAAACGTCACGCGCTGGCGGGCGGAGTCGTGCTTCACGATGTCGCCCTCGTACATGAGGTCGAATCCCGGCTTCGGCTCGTCGGAGCGGTTGAGGTCCATGTCGTAGTAGCCATGGTCCGTCACCACCATGCGGAAAGTGCCATTTCCGAGCAGCGTGCCCACCGGAACCGGCTTCGCGTCACGCACCAGTTGGGCCACTCGCTTGGTCTCGTTGTTCGTCGTCATACAGGAACCTTACTCCGGTTTTGCAAAAGATGCAAGGGATATTTTGCCTTCGTGTCGATTTTCTTCAGCCCGGAGGCCCTAGCAGTGGGCCATCCAGTGCTGGGCCTCGGCCTCGTTGTCGAACCGCTCGGCGTGGTAGCCGGTACGCCCGCACTCGCGGGTCCACTCCGTCACAACCAGCCAAATCTTGTGGCCACTCCCACTGAGTCCCGTCTTGATCTCGCGGGTCGCGCGGTAGGTGGCATCGTTGGCGGCGGGCTTCGTGTTCGTCTTCATACATAGAGTCTAGGGCACTCTTGCAAAAGATGCAAGACTTTTCAGGCCCTATTCTCAACTTTTCTTCAGCCCTGGACCACAACCGTATTCTTGCCAGGGCAGTGCTCGGCGCAGAAGCGGTTGAGCGCCGCCTTCTGCACGTCGCTCGCCATGTCGGGGGCAAGGATCACGAGCACTTGTCGGTCGAGGATCTCCTGTCCCGCCTTGCTCATCAGCACCCCGTCCGGAGAGGGGAGAGTCCAACCCAGCGGGTCCGTCACCGCCAAGGCGACCATCGTGTAGGTCACGCCCAGCCGTTGGAGATAGGCCGTCGCATGCTCAGGGTGTTTGGCTCGCATCACTACGTTCACATTCGGCATCGTCATCGTCTCGTCCTCCTCGCCCGCTAGAAGCGCAGGCACTCGCCCTCGAACTTCCACGAGAGGTGTTTCATCGCCGTCCGCCACGGCATGGATGCCGTGGTAGGGCTCCAGTTGGAGATCGTCTCCAACTCGGCGCGCACGTCGGAGCCAGTACAGTCGAAAGGCCAGTCGTCATCGGCCGTCCAGCCGCCGTGGCCTTCGGCCTTGGCGACCTCGAAAAACGCGGCCAGCAGATCCCCATCGGAGATCGTGGGCTCGGTCAGCACGTCGATGATGGCCAGGGTTTCGTCAAACATGGGCTTGTCCTCCAGGGGTGGGGCAGGGCTCAGGCAGGGCTCAGGCAAGCTCCCAAGCGTCAGCAGCGCACACCATGGTGTCGCCGTCGCCAAAGTCGACCTCGATCAACGGCTGCTTCTCGAACACTCGCGCCACCTTCGCGGGCTCCTCGCCAACCAGGCCAATCATCTTGACCATCTGGCCGGGGGCAAAGTTCGTGGCGGGCTTCGTGTTCGTCTTCATATAGGGAGTATAGACGTTCTTGCAAAAGATGCAAGACTTTTCTGCACTCATTTGGTGATTTTCTTTCGCCCGGGATGCGCGCTCCGCCCAGACGAACGACCACCGCGCACCCTTTTCATCGGGTGTGCGGCGTCTTCGGCCCTGACTCACTCGGCCGGAGCCCAGCCGTCTTCGGTTTCGACCTCGACCTCGCCCGTGGGCTCCATGCCGATCGTCGTCACGCGCTGAATCGCGCCGCTGGCTCGGGTGGCCATCACGCCAGCCCACACTTGCTCGCGGGTGTCGAGCGTCCCGTCGATCTCCTCGCCAAAGTAGGGGTTCCGAACCTTCACTCGGTAGAGGGCAATGGCGGGGGCGTCGTTTCCGGTGTTCGTCTGCATACAGGAACGATACACTGGTCTTGCAAAAGATGCAAGACTTTTCTGCACTCATTTGTCGATTTTCTTCAGCGCCGCCTGGACCACGAGAGCGTCGCGGCACTCGTGTGAACAGCACCGCCTCCGCGTACCTCGGCCCAGAGGCCCGGTCGGAGGCCCTGGCTCTCGCCAGTACACTCGGCAGCGTGCGCAGACCTCGCGCCCGCATTGGTAGCAGAGGAACAACTCGGTGAACCTCCGCGGCACCGAACACTTCGGACATGGGCGGATGGTCATGCCCACCCCGCGCACTTCGGGCAGGGAGCGTATCCCGCAGCAGTCCACACCTTCCTCCGACCGTTGCACCATGAGCACCGCTTCAACTCCAGCCGAATGTCGGCCGCTGCGAGGCACTCGCTCCCGCAGTAGCAGTATTCGAGCTTCACGCATCCGTCCGGTTGGCGCGGAGGGTCGATGGGGGCAGAGCACTGCCAGCATGTCCACTGCTTAGTCATTGGCGCTCACCGGAGGCTCGCCTTCCGGTCCCTCCCATGGGCCGTAGTGCTTGTGGCTCTCCAGCCAATCGTGAACCTCGCTGCGCGTGTAGCGGAAGCACTCGGCAGGGTCGATCTTGCCAAGCTGGTAGTAGAACGGCGCCGGCATCTCCAGGTCGCGCCCGTTGCTCACGTCGCGCACGATCCACAAGCCCGGGATGGCCGGGTGTTCGTACTCCACCCAGGCGTGTCCGAACGGCTCGTAGGGCTCGCGCTGAAGCGTCGGTCGGCCGTGGACCAGCACGGCATCGAACGGGCATTCCGCCCCTTCAGGGTGGCGCAGAGGCGCGGGCATCATCAGGAAATGCACCGCGGCCTCGTAGCAGTCGCCATCGACCAAATCGCTCATACCTTCAGTCCCCTCCGCTTCAACTCCGCCGCCAGAGGCGCCTTCCACTCGGGCTTTTCGGCCCGGGGGCTCGCCGCCGCCAGAAGCAGGGCCTTGTCATTGAGGGCTCGCAGGGCTTTTTCTTCAAACGTCATCATCCCACCCACACCTTCACCAGCTTGATCAGCTTGGGGAGATCCTCGGCATCGAACTCCTCGACGCCGCAGTCATGGTCGACCAGCACGTTCGCAATGCCGCGCTCGGCCGTAATCTGCAAAACGCAATCCTCATCCTCGATCTCCACGTCACCATGGCTGGTCACGCGCCAATCTTGGATTCCGGCGGCGTTCAGGGCTTCACAAATCTCGTTCATCGTCATACAGGGAGCATAGACCCCTTTTGCAAAAGATGCAAGACTTTTCTACCCCTCATTTGCACTTTTCTTCAGCGCGGGGCGACCGAAAATAATCTGAGAAAAAGTGCGATTATCTCTTGCATCTTTTGCAGATAGGCTTTAGACTCTATGCATGGTCGAGAACACGAACAGCCGAACCGCCGCCCTGATTATTTGCTGCCCCAAGGGAGAGACCCGCGCGGCGCGCAGCCTGGTGAGCAAGGCGCTTCGGACCGTGCTTGGCCAGTTTTGGAAGGCCCCGCGATACGGCCACTACATGAGCAAGCAGGAGATCTACCGCGAGCAGGAAAGCCCGTTTTTGACCCTGGACGATTGCGACCCCCGCTACCTTGTCGACATGACCGACGCCGAGTTTGCCGCGGTTTGCGCGGAGATCGACCGCCTGGCCGCCGAGGACGGCTGGACCCAAGCCCCATTCGACGCCTACCACGACTAGGCGCTACTGACGCACAACCCACTGACCTAGCCTGCCTTACTGAGCGCGACACACCGCAAACCCACCATATCCGCAGCCGAGCGCGCCAGCTTGCCTCCCTGGGAGTCCACTAACCCGACGACGGTCGGGGGAGCCCAGGGCTGGCTCTTTCGTCGGTGAGGGGTTCCGGCCGAGCGGCTCGCGCGGGGAGGGATAGAGCGGAGAGCCATGGAGCCCCCACTTTTCCCTTTCGGCGCCGATGCCGCCTATGTCCTGGACTACTCCCTGACTCCCGGGGACTACTCACGGAAGCATCCCCACTCCCTGAAGCGCTACTCGCGCCACTCCTGCATTCCCCTTCTCCAACGCTACCTTCGCCACGCACACAGCGGCCCAGACCTCGCCCACCTCAGAGCGCCCTACCACCGCCTCCCATTGGTCGAGATTCTCCAG
>JBMYXJ010000188.1:0-5725 GCA_049608285.1 Mycobacterium sp.
GCAGCCGAGGCCGATCGCGAATGTCTTGCCTGGCTGACCATAACGCGAAGCGCGGCGTTCCACCGTTCGCGCCACCCACATATAGCTGCGCCCGTCGGGCATCTCGGCGAGCTGCACCAAGATCTTGCCGGGGTTGGCGAAGGTCTCGTAGACGTTCCACAGTGGACACGTTCCGCCGCTGGAAGAGAAGTGGAAACCTGTGGCGGATTGGCGTTTCGACATGTTTCCGGCGCGGTCGACGCGCACGAATGAGAACGGGACGCCACGCATCGAGGGCCGCTGAAGTGTCGATAGCCGATGGCAGATGGTCTCGTAGCTGACCGAGTGGTACGCCGAGAGCCGCTCGACGTCGTAGCGGAACTTCTCTGCCACGTCGTGGAAGTGTCCGTACGGAAGCACTGTGGCCGCTGCGAAGTAGTTCGCCAGCCCCAGACGCGCGAGCCGCTGGGACTCCGCGCTGGTGAAGTGTGCGTCGACGACGAGGCTGTCGATCAGATCGCCGCATTCCAGGTATGCCAGCTCGGCCGCCATCCTGAACACCGTCTGCCCCGATGACAGTTGGACGCTGATCTCCAGCGTCTTCGACTCCGGCTCATAGCGATGCAGAACTCCCTCGCCGAGGTCGATACGGCGAATGATTCTGACGCCGTGCACGATTCGTAGGCGGTCGGCGAGATCGCCCACAAGGTCGCCCCGTTGGACCCGCATTCCGGCGGTGAGCTCTTCGGCCGCGGTGTCGAGTTCGTGCAGGTAGTTCTGGCGTTGGTAGAAGTAGTCGCGCACCTCTTCGTGGGGCATCGTGATGGATCCGGACCCGGAACTGAGGCCACTGCCCTCGGTGCTGATGTTGAACCGATCCTCGGTCGCGGCTGCAAGCTGGGTGGTGCTGAGCTGGTAGCGCCGATGCAGGTTGACCATGGCTCGGGCCAGCGTGGGATGTGCGCCGACCATGTCGGCGACCTCGGTTGGGTCCACGGCGACGCCCAGGTCGCGGTCCATAATCACCTCGCGCAGCTCGGCGATCAGCCGGGTGTCGTCCTGAGAGGCGAAGAATGTGGCATCCACCCCGAACACATCGGTGATGCGCAGCAGCACTGCGACGGTCAGAGGCCGGACGTCGTGCTCGATCTGGTTGAGGTAGCTGGGAGAAATCTCAAGCATTTGCGCCAACGCGGCCTGGCTGAATCCACGTTCGCTTCGCAGCTGTCGCACCCGGGGTCCGACGAACGTTTTGGCCACGAATGCCAGCGTAGCAACGTTGCAAATGTGTTCTTAGCATCATTCGCAGTTGACGGTGGTGTGGCAGTATCGGGATCCGTGAGTACCACCGGTCAGGGCAGGGGTTTCCCGGCTGGCGTCGGTAAAGCCATGATGGAAGTGCCCGACCCCCACCCCGACGTGTTCGACGTTCAGTGGCCGCTGCGGGTCGCCGACGTCGACCGCATCGGGAGGCTGAAATTCGACGCCGCAGCCCGCCATATTCAGGACATCGGCTCCGATCAGCTCCGCGAAATGGGCTTCGAGGAAACCCACCCGCTATGGATCGTGCGACGCACGATGATCGATCTGATCAGGCCCATCGAGTTCAAGGACATCCTGCGGCTGAGGCGCTGGTGCTCGGGGACATCTAACCGGTGGTGTGAGATGCGGGTCCGCATCGATGGAATACGGACTGGAGGCCTCATCGAATCGGAGGCGTTCTGGATCAACATCAACCGGGAGACTCAAGGGCCCGCGCGCATCGCCGACGATTTCATGGAGGGTCTGCAGCGCACCACAGCGGTCGACCGATTGAGGTGGAAGGCATACCTGAAGGCAGGTAGCCGCGAGGACGCCGTCGACATCCGCCCCTTCCCCGTCCGTGTCAGCGACATCGACATCTTCGACCATATGAACAACTCGGTCTACTGGAGCGTTGTCGAGGACCAATTGTCGGGGCGTCCCGACTTGATGGCCGGACCGCTGCGCGTGACGATCGAGCACGATCTCCCGGTGGCTCTCGGAGACAAGTTGGAGATCATCACTCACGTTTATCCGGCCGGATCGACGGATCGGTTCGGTGCAGACCTGGTCGACCGCAGTGTTACGACGCTCACATTCGCCGTCGGCGATGAAACCAAAGCCGTCGCCTCGCTGTTCGCCCGCTGAACCGTTCGGCTAAACAGTACAAGCGTACTGACCAGCGCATTCGGTTACTAGCCAGTACCTCGGGAACCACTTCGTTAGGGCATGCCTTTGCAGTCTTTGCAAATACACCGTCTGAGTTGGCGAAAATTTGCAAGCGAAACTTGTTGACCTGCGATTATGAGGTAGTGCATCCTGCTAACTAGCACAGGTCGCTGAGACGCTGGAGCATTAGCAAATGCGGCAAGCCCCGCAGGGTTTGCAGCGAATTGGCCAACTGTCTTGAAACAACTGTCTTGAAACAACTACGAGGAGCGGCGCAATGTCCACCGTCGGCACACCGAAGAGCCCGGAACAGATCCAGCACGACTGGGATAACAACCCCCGCTGGAAGGGCGTCACGCGCACCTATACCCCGAATGACGTTGTCGCGCTGCAGGGCCACGTAGTCGAGGAGAGCACGCTGGCCCGCCGCGGCTCCGAGGTGCTCTGGGAGCAGCTGCACGACATGGACTACGTCAACTCACTCGGCGCGCTGACCGGCAACCAGGCAGTGCAACAGGTCCGTGCCGGCTTGAAGGCGATCTACCTGTCGGGCTGGCAGGTTGCCGGCGACGCAAACCTATCGGGCCACACCTACCCAGACCAGAGCCTCTACCCGGCCAACTCGGTACCTCAGGTGGTGCGTCGCATCAACAACGCGCTGCTGCGGGCCGACCAGATCGCCAAGGTCGAGGGTGACCGCTCAGTCGAGAACTGGCTCGCCCCGATCGTCGCCGACGGTGAGGCGGGCTTCGGTGGTGCACTCAACGTCTATGAGCTGCAGAAGGCCATGATCACCGCCGGTGTCGCCGGCTCGCACTGGGAAGATCAGCTGGCCTCGGAGAAGAAATGCGGCCACCTCGGCGGCAAGGTGCTGATCCCGACGCAGCAGCACATCCGCACGCTGACCTCGGCTCGCTTGGCTGCTGACGTCGCCGACGTTCCGACCGTCGTGATCGCCCGTACCGACGCCGAGGCCGCCACGCTCATCACCTCCGATGTCGACGAGCGCGACCGACCGTTCATCACCGGTGAGCGGACCAAGGAAGGCTTCTACCGGGTGAAGAACGGCCTGGAGCCCTGCATCGCGCGCGCCAAGTCCTACGCGCCGTACTCCGACCTGATCTGGATGGAGACCGGCACCCCAGACCTCGAGCTGGCCAAGAAGTTCGCCGAGGGCGTTAAGAGCGAGTTCCCGGATCAGATGTTGGCCTACAACTGCTCACCGTCGTTTAACTGGAAGCAACACCTGGACGACGCGACCATCGCGAAGTTCCAGAACGAGCTCGGCGCGATGGGCTTCAAGTTCCAGTTCATCACCCTGGCCGGTTTCCACGCCCTGAACTACTCGATGTTCGACCTCGCCCACGGTTACGCCCGCAACCAGATGAGTGCTTACGTCGAACTGCAGGAGCGCGAGTTCGCCGCCGAGGAGCGGGGCTACACCGCCACCAAGCACCAGCGTGAGGTTGGTGCCGGGTACTTCGATCGGATCGCCACCACCGTGGACCCGACGAGCTCGACCACTGCACTGGCAGGCTCGACCGAAGAGGGCCAGTTCCACTAGCACCGACGCGTGCGCTCCGGAGTTGACAGCGCTGGCCTCGCTCAGAATCCTTGGGCGGGGCCAGTCGCTGTCGGGCCTCGGAGTCCGTGAAGGCCAGCAGGCGGTGAAGTTCAGCAGGGCTTGATGTACAGCAAGGCGAGGTGTTCATCAAGGTGAAGAGATCGAGGAGACGTAATGAGCATCGAGCGGGTTGGCGTGGTCGGCGCCGGGCAGATGGGTGCAGGAATCGCCGAAGTGTGCGCTAAGGCTGGTGCGCATGTTCTGGTCTACGAGCCGACGGAGAAGCTGACTGCCGCGGGCGAAGCCCGGATCGCCTCATCGCTGGATCGCGCGGCCGCCAAGGGCAAGCTCTCCGATGCCGAACGCGACGCCGCGCTGGCCAACCTCGGGTTCACCACCAGCCTGGGCGATCTGGCCGATCGCCAACTGGTCATCGAGGCGATCATCGAAGACGAGGACGTCAAGGCGAAGCTCTTCGCAGAGCTTGACGCAGTCATCAGCGATCCGGACGCGGTGCTGGCGTCGAACACGTCGAGTATCCCGATCATGAAGATCGCCGCAGCGACCCAGAATCCCGGCCGCGTGCTGGGTTTGCACTTCTTCAACCCGGTCCCCGTGCTGCCACTCGTCGAGCTGGTCAGCACGCTGGTCACCACCGATGAAGCAGCCGCGTGCACCGAGAAATTCGCAAGCGAGGTTCTGGGCAAGCAGGTTGTGCGGTGTACCGATCGGTCCGGGTTCGTCGTCAACGCACTGCTCGTGCCCTACCTGCTGTCGGCGATCCGGATGGCTGAGGCAGGCGTGGCCACGGTGGAGGACATCGACACCGCCGTTGTCGCCGGGCTGTCACACCCCATGGGGCCGCTTCGCCTGAGCGACCTGGTCGGCCTCGATACGTTGAAGCTGATCGCCGACAAAATGTTCGACGAGTTCAAGGAGCCGCTCTACAGTCCGCCGCCGCTGCTTCAGCGGATGGTCGAGGCTGGACGGCTGGGGAAGAAATCCGGCGAGGGCTTCTACCGCTACTGAGCTAACCGGCGCAGGCTAGAGTGTCACTTTGGAATTGGCTTCAGTGTTAGCTAACCTTTTTTAACCAAGCATGACGTGCCGGTTCAGCGTGCAGCCGGGTGCGCAGACGTTCAGACGCCTGCGTTGCCATCCAACCGCGAACTGGTCGACGAGTAGAGAATTATTGGCAAGGGGTTGTTGTATGTCGGGTGTCACGCCGGAACTCTCGCCTTACTACGAGGAATCGCAATCGATCTACGACGTATCCAACGAGTTCTTCGCATTGTTCCTCGGGCCGACGATGGGCTACACGTGTTCATACTTCGAACGCGAAGACATGACCCTCGACGAGGCGCAGATCGCGAAGTTCGACCTGGCCCTGGGCAAGCTGAACCTCGAGCCAGGAATGACGCTGCTCGACGTCGGCTGTGGTTGGGGTGGTGCGTTACGCCGCGCTATCGAAAAGTTCGACGTCAACGTCATCGGAATCACGCTGAGCAAGAATCAGGCCGCGTACAGCAGGGAAATGCTGGCCGGTATCCCGACCTCGCGGACCGTCGAGGTGCGGCTGCAGGGCTGGGAGGAGTTCCACGACAAGGTGGACCGGATCGTGTCCATCGGCGCGTTCGAGGCGTTCAAGGTCGAGCGGTACCCGTTGTTCTTCGAGAAGGCCTACAGCGTCCTGCCCGACGACGGTCGTATGCTGCTGCACACCATTCTGGCGCACACCCAGAAGTTTTTCCGCGACAACGGGATCAAGCTCACCATCAGTGATCTGAAATTCATGAAATTCATCGAGGCCGAGATCTTCCCGGGTGGCCGTCTGCCGGCAGTCGAAGACATCGAGAAGCTCGCCGCGGGATCGGGATTCACTCTAGAGCGCACCCATCTGCTCCAGCCACATTATGCCCGCACTCTCGACATGTGGTCAGCCAACCTGGAGGCCAACAAGGCGGCGGCGATCGAGATGACGTCACCCGAGGT
>JBMYXJ010000189.1:0-5715 GCA_049608285.1 Mycobacterium sp.
GCAAAGCGGCTTCTCGGTGCAGGCGCCGCGCGGGATGTTCAACCTGACCGTGCAAGAGCTGCGGGGTATCTTCGTTCGCTAACTAGCGCTTTGGTGCCGGGTGCCGGGTGGGGTGGCTCTCCTTTTCTCCTCACTCCCCCCGGTCCCGGTGCATTTACTCAGGAGAAAAGACGATGAGTGAGCAAGAGAACGGCAGCGTCCGCGTGATCAACGTTTCGCCAGGCATGCGGACGGGCATGCTGACGACCGGCATCCCCTTCCGGAAGGGAAGCGACTTCGACCCGGCGGAGATGGACCTGCGCATCGACGGCCGCGTCTGTGGTGTGCGCGACGTGAAGCGTTACCGCCACGGCGGCGTGAGGGCTGTGGCGGTTGATGTGCCGCTGACGGCGCCAGGTAGCTCCGACCGTGAGCTCGATGTGTCCTACGACCAGGCCGACAAGCAGGCGCAGCCTTTCAGATACCACACAGCGATCAACCAGATGGGCGGTGCGTGGCGCGTCACCCCGAAGGGGTTCAACCTGATCCGCCACGAGTGGATCCGTGAAACGAGCCAGACGCGCACTGCGCGGCAATGGCTTCGCCGTGGGTCGATGTGGTCCATCCTGGACGTGGAGTTCCACAACGGCATACCAACGGCCCGGTGGGCGATGTGGGCGGGTCTCTCGTCACCGATGTCGCCGTACTTCCACGAAACCGTGGATGCCGTGGAGCTCGAGGTCGTGGGCCCGGTCCCGACCGTCTATCACAAGCCGACCACGATCTATGGGATGCGCTTCGAGGCCCCCCACCGGCACATCATCCAGATCGGGCTGAGCAACCAGCCGTGGGGCGATGGCCAGGCGCTGTTCGCGAGTGGTGATCTGCTCTTCTACGATCGCGACTCCCTCGACATAGCTGAGATGGAGTCCCTGGCGGCCCACGCGCCTGGGGTCCCGCTGCTTGGCATCCATGACGGATGGGCAGACAGCGAAGCCCTGGCACCGTTCGGCAAGGTCCCGTGGCTGGACGAGGCCAACGATATCCCGTCCAACCTTGCCCGCGCGCTCTTGGAGCCGCGGGGTCCACGGGAGATCGGCGTATCTACGATGGCCGTCAACCCAGGCCAGACGGGTGCGCAACCGGACTTCGGGGTGTTCAACAAGCACCTGTGGAAGGCGGTTGCGGAAAAGAACATCGGCGAGCTGATGCTGCTCGAGCGCGACCTACTCGGCGAGTGTCGTCGGCCCACCACCCGCAAGGAAGAGGATGTCAGTCCATGGACGCTGGCGAAGCATCCGGACAGCTGGCTCATCGACGAGATCCCGCACCATCACGATTGGAGCCCGGACAAGTTCGGCAAGCCAGCGAACCAGACCCAGGGGGCAGGCTTCGCCGGCTACTACCAATACGACGCTCAGCACTACAGCAAGAACAGCCACCTTGCAGCCCTGGTGACCGGTAGCCCATGGGCGCTGGACTTCTGCTCTTGGCAGGCCGAGATCATCAAGAGCCGGTTGCGTGTGGACTGCCCCTTCGAGGGCCACAACCAAGTGGTCACCCCCAGGGTTGGGCGCATGATGCATGCCGCCGCGGTCCTCTACTGGGTCACAGGTGACGAGGAGATCGTCCAGGCGATGGACCGCCGCGTTGACGTCTCCTATCGCCAGATGTGGGAAAAGGGCGACTACCTGACCCCGCCGAAGTTCGGTGGGTTCTGGGTCTCGCCTCCGGACCCACGGATGCTTCCTGGCAAGAACCGCAGCATCACATGGGAGAACGCCCAGCTGGTGCTTGGTCTCCACGCTTGGGCGAGTGTCACCGACAACACGGAACTCGAGCTGGAAGCTTCCAAGTGGATTGAGGCTTGGGCCGGGCATGCGGTCGAGCACGGCTATCGCAAGAACGAGCACGGCGCCTGGGAAGCCGCGAGCGCGATCGAGGTCCGTGAGGACGGCACCCTAGGCGAAGTCCTGTGGGGCCCGTTCGCCGAGTGGTCTCGACCCTGCGTGCAGATCGCGGCAGCGTTCGGCAATACGCGCGCCGAGGAGATCGAAGCCGATCTAAGCAAGACCATCGGCCAATCCGAGTGGGACTTGAACCAGTAGGACGATGGTCACCCCCTTCAGCACAGCCACCGACACGGTCCGCAGCCTGTTCGACACTGATGTGTCGACAGCGCTGGGGCTGACGACGGTCTACCCCAACGTGAGCGCCACGCCCACGGTGGGTGGCGGGCTGTGGTTGGAGCCATGGTTCGTCTACCAAAGCCACGAGACGGTGGGGTTCGCCGGTGACCAAGGCGAACACCGCCGCCTGGCCGGCGAGCTGCGCGTATCCATCCGGGACACGGTGGGGCGCGGCATGAAAGAAACGCTCACGACCGCGGACGCCATCGTCGATGCCTTCCCGGCTGGGCAAGTCTCCGACATCACCTATTTCGACCCACCCAGGGTGGAGCAGGTCGGGCACGAGAACGGCGACCTTGGTTCCTTCTGGCGGACCGATGTGTTCATCCCATGGGCCCACGACTACACGCACCACATGGCGAAGCGCTCGCGCGTGGCAACCACGGCAACGACACGCTCGTCTGTCGCGAATGCGATGCGCGACCGCTGGCGGCTCAAGCTTGAGTCCGAGGCGACGGTGCCGACCCGGTGGGACAACGATGGCCGTGCGGCCCCAACGCTTTCGCCCTTGTGGGCTTACGTGAGCACGTCGTTCGGCGGTGCCGAGAACGTGACCGTTGGGCCGACACCGAAGCGGCGCACCGTTGGGCTGCTGCAGGCGGTGTTGCTCGCGAAGAAGAACGTTGGCATGGACCGCACCCTCGACGTGTGCGACATCGCCGCAACCGAGTTTGCGGGAAGCACCGTATCGGGCGTCGAGTTCGATGCGCCGCAGTTGACCGTCATCGGGATGCAAGCGGGCTTCTTCCAATCCACCCTTTCGATCCCGTTCCGATTCGAGGAGAGGTGACCCATGGTCACAGCAACAGCAACAAGCGCCGTAACGCTTCGTTACAAGCCTGAGTCTTCTTTCGGCACCGCGGCGGCAGGCAACTGGCAGCCGCTGCGCTTCACCGGCGAGCAACTGGCGTCCAACGTCACGGTGGTCGAGTCGGAGGTCATTCGCAACGACGCTGCCATCGACAACTTCTATCTGACGGACGCTGATGGTGGCGGTTCGGTTGGTGGCGAGCTCGGCTACGGCGATTGGGAGCTACTGATGGCCGCAGCCATCATGGCGCCTGGTGTGACGGCCAACTCATCGACGGTTTCGACCGCAGACACCATCTCGCTGGTGGCGCCAAGCAGCATCACCACGACCTACACGGCGGGTGGGTTGCTCGCCACCGGCGGCATCAACTTCGGTTCGCTTGGCTTCGCTGCCGGCGACTGGGTCACGCTGTCCGGGTTCGACAACGACATCCACACTACGCACCCGAACCCCGAGGCCTTCAACGGTTCCTGGCTGGTGGTGGCGCTCGCGACCACATCGACCACCAACGACACCATGCACCTTGCCGGCCTGGTGGGCACCGTATCGGCTGTTGGCGGGACCAATATCCGCGTGGTCAAGATGGACGAAGCGCGGTCGTCGAACGTGGTCAACACCTACCAGTTCGAGAAGGAGAAGAACGGTGACTTCCAGCTCTACTCGGGCGTGGGCGTCAACGGCTTCAGCCTCGACGTGACCCCTAACGGGATGATCACGGTTTCGACCGATCTCACCACCAAGACGCCAGAGAACAACACCAGTAGTGCCGCGTCGGGCAACAACACCGAGGCCACAGGCGCGTCGCTGAGCAGCAACACCGGCTTCGATCGGTTCTACGAAGGCTCGACGCCGGACATCGGAACGGCGAGCCAGACAAGCATCGACTGGCTCTCGAACCCGTCGGTGGTGTCCGCTGCGGTCCAGTTCAACCCGAACCTACGTATCCGCAAGGCGGCGGGCACGGTCGGTGTGGCGATCAAGCATGGTGCAGGCACGTTGGCGGCCACCGGGTCGATCACGGCCTACTACGGCTTTCCGTCCAGCAGAGACCCGCAGGATCTACTCAACAAGTCGGTCAACAACACGAGCACGCACATCGTGCTCGCGATGACGGACGGCGTCGGTGGCTCGTGGGTGTTCGACATGCCCAACTGCAAGATCACGGCGGCGCGTGACCTGACGCAAGGCAAGGACCAGGACGTGGTGATTGAGTTCGAGTTCGCCGCTTACATCCAGACCGACTACCCCACCAGTGGCGTCGACTTCACGGTGCGCCAGCTGTCTTCGGCCCCGGCGTGATCGGGCCGCCATCACGAACAAACTGACACGCGAGGACAAGACCCATGGCAGAAAGCACCGGCACAGTTCAACTGGCCTACAAGCAGGAAAGCACCTGGGGCACGGCGGCCACAGGCAACTACGCCTTGGCGCGGCCAACCAGCGTGGGCCTGTCTCCGAACCTGTCCGCGACCGAATCGGACATCATCCGCAGCGACGGCAACATCCAGGACGTCGTCAGAACGGACGCTTTCGGTGGTGGCACGATCGCCTTTGAGCTGCAGGAAGACGAGACCGACGAGTTCATGCGCAGCTGCTTGCTCTCGACGGCATGGACGTCCGGTAGCGCCAGCACGACCGCCAGCACCATCAGCGCCACGGCGTCGACCGGCGGTGTACCGGCCAAGTTCGTCAATAGCGCTGGCTGGACCGGGTTCGCATCCAAGGACTGGGTGATGGTCTCGGGCTTCGGGACGAGCGCGTCCGCCAACAACGGTCCGTGGTTGGTCAACGCCGTCAGCGGTAACGACATGTTCGTCAACGGCGAGCTGGTCGCTGCCAGCGCTGGCGCGGAGGTCACGGTCTCCGAGATGGACTACATCGTCAACGGGACGGGCAACTCCGGCGACCCGGACAGCTACTCGATCGAGGTCGGCAAGACCGGTGCGAGTGACTACGCGCTCTACACCGGCATGGGTGTCACGGGCATGCAGCTCGAGGTCCCGACGGGCGGCCTGATCACCCTGAGCTTTGATTTCGAGGGCAAGGTCCCGGCGAACAGTGGCAGCAGTAGCGCCGGCACACCGACAGGCCCGCTGGTGACTGAAAGTTTCAACAGCGCCAGCGACTTTACTCACGTCTGGGAAGGCGACCAGGAGTTCAGCGTCACTAGCAGCGCGGTGCTTGGCTGGACCAACCAGGCCACAATGCTGAGCCTGTCGCTCAACGTGAACCCGAACCTGCGCATGCGCCGGCAGCTAGGGACCGTGGGGCCGAGCATCGTCTCGGCGCGCGGCTCGGTCCAGGTCACCGGCACGGTGCGCGTCTACTACAGCGAGTCGGGCACGTCGGATGACCGCGTCTTGGAGGACAAGGCGGTCAGCAACACCAAGACGTCCCTGGCCTTCGGGTTCCGCAAGGGCGGCAAGGGCTACGCCATTGAAATCCCGACCGCGACCCTGACGTCGGTTTCATCGCCGACCCCGGGCAGGAACGAAGACGTCATCCTTGAGTACGCCTTCCAGGGGCAACTCACGAACAACTACCCCAACACCGAAGAGATGACGGTCCGCATCGCGCGGTCGACCTGATCGGTAGCGGGATCGCAAATGGCAGAGCAACCCTAGGAGAAAAGACGATGCCAACACTTCACTCGATGCTGCGCAACCCAGACAAGCTGAAGGGCGTCTGGGTCCACATGGGCAACAACCTCTACTTCTGCATCGCCCACCACAGTGG
>JBMYXJ010000190.1:0-5692 GCA_049608285.1 Mycobacterium sp.
CCGGTGGGCCCGAGCATCAGGATGTTCGACTTGGCCAGCTCGACTGGCTCCGCGCGCGAGTCGCGCATCTTCTCGCCGGCCTGAATGCGCTTGTAGTGGTTGTAGACGGCAACAGCGAGGGTTCGCTTGGCGGTGCCCTGACCGATCACGTACCCCTCAAGGAAGTCACGGATCTCGGCGGGCTTGGGCAGCTCATCAAGCTTGACCTCGTCCGCGTCAGCGAGTTCCTCTTCGATGATCTCGTTACACAGGTCGATGCACTCGTCGCAGATGTACACACCCGGACCCGCGATGAGCTTCTTCACCTGCTTTTGACTCTTTCCGCAGAACGAGCACTTCAGCAGGTCACCACCGTCTCCAATGCGTGCCATGGTGCTGAGGTCCCTACTTCCTGTCGGCAGTCGATAATCAATCGTTCGGCGGCTACCACCGGGCACCCTGCTAGGTGTTCTCCCCGACGCTACCCGTATCTTCCGGCGCGGTGCGAGCTATAAAGCTGAATCGCGTCGGTGGAATTCAGGTGTGGTTGCTGGTTGCGCCAACATATCTCCTGATCCGTCCCGGATACCCGCGAACACACCACCGTGTCTCTGGCGTGTCGTCGCTGTTACCAGTCCGGAGTGATCTGAAACCACGATAACTGCTACTGAGCCAGCGGCGCCGCGGCACGTTCACCCGGCACTAATGGTGCACACTACCGGCGACCCGGGCCTCCCAGGCCTCCAGGACCAGGACCAGGACCAGGACCAGGACCAGGACCAGGACCGATCAATCAGGACCAGGGCCCAATGGGCCGAGAATCGGATAGGGGTTCAAGTACACGTCCACGTCGTGAAAGAGACGCTGATTGCTGTAGATATCCCAGCTGCCGTCGTACCCTCCGATCATGACATCGCTTGCTGACGCCTTCTCGCTGGCCCGGGACGACAGCGGCCTGGCCGTGGTGTCTACCCTGCGCGCGGACGACACAATCCAATCGTCGTTGATCAACGCTGGGCCGCTTGCACACCCCTCCACCGGCGAACCAACCCTGGGTTTCGTCACCTACGGCCGTGTCAAACTCGCCAACCTTCGGGCCCGGCCACAAGTCGCTGTGACTTTCCGGCGAGGGTGGCAATGGGCCACCGTCGAGGGATACGCCGAGCTGGCCGGCCCTGAGGATCCGCAGCCCTGGCTCAAGTCCGGCAACATCTTGCCCCGGTTGCTGCGCGACATCTTCACCGCAGCCGGGGGAACCCACGACGACTGGGACGAGTACGACCGGACCATGCTCGAGCAGCGCCGAACCGCCGTACTCATCACTCCAACTCGGATCTACAGCAACGGCTGAGAGCCCACAGGAAACCTTGGACCTGATGGCCGGCCGATGACGCCGGCCAGCACCGATCAGGCGGGGCGAGCCGACAGCTTGCGGTATTCCAACACCGTGTCGATGATCCCGTACTCCTTGGACTGCTCGGCGGTCAGGATCTTGTCCCGGTCGGTGTCCTTGCGGATGACATCGGGATCCTTTCCGGTGTGCCGGGCCAGTGTCACCTCCATCAAGGTGCGCATCCGCTCGATCTCGGCGGCCTGGATCTCCAAGTCAGAGAACTGGCCCTGAATAACACCGCCCAATGAGGGCTGATGGATCAGGATGCGCGCGTTGGGCAACGCCAGCCGCTTGCCGGGTGTACCCGCGGCCAGCAGGATGGCCGCAGCCGATGCTGCCTGGCCCAGGCACACAGTCTGAATGTCAGCGCGCACATACTGCATGGTGTCGTAAATGGCCATCAGCGAGGTGAATGAGCCGCCGGGCGAGTTGATGTACATGGTGATGTCGCGGTCCGGGTCCAGCGATTCCAACACCAGAAGCTGCGCCATGATGTCGTTCGCCGACGCATCGTCGACCTGCACACCGAGGAAGATGATGCGCTCCTCGAACAGCTTGTTGTACGGGTTGGACTCCTTGACCCCGAAGCTTGAGTGCTCGATGAACGACGGGAGGATATAGCGGGCTTGCGGTTGCAGTCGGCTGTCCGTGGATGGGGTCTGGTCGGTCATGACACAACTCCGTTGACGTTGGTGCTGGTGATGATGTGATCGACGAAGCCGTACTCGAGGGCATCCTGCGCGGTGAACCAGCGGTCGCGATCTGAGTCGGCCTCGATACGCTCGATCGACTGACCCGTGAACTCGGCGTTGAGGCGAAACATTTCCTTCTTGATGACCGCGAACTGCTCGGCTTGGATCGCGATGTCGGTCGCCCCGCCGGTTATGCCGCCCAGCGGTTGGTGCATCAGGATGCGAGCGTGCGGCAGCGCGTAACGCTTGCCCTTGGTGCCGGCTGCCAGCAGGAACTCACCCATCGAGGCGGCCATGCCCATCGCGTAGGTCGCCACATCACACGGGGCTAGCACCATCGTGTCGTAGATGGCCATGCCGGCGCTGATCGAGCCGCCGGGTGAGTTGATGTAGAGGTGGATGTCGGTGGTCGGATCTTCGGCCGACAGCAACAGGATCTGCGCACAAAGCCGATTAGCGATGTCGTCGTCGACCTGGGAACCCAGGAAGATGATTCGCTCGGACAACAACCGCTCGTACACCGAGTCGACAAGGTTGAGGCCCGCCGAGGCGCCACGCATGTCAGTCACGACTGGATACCTGCTTTCTTTCCGTACTTCCGACGTGGTGATCGCCTTGGGTATTGACACTAACCAACCCGCTCCGCCGGGAAGTCCCCAGACGGCGCACGTTCGCTCACAGCGTCACTCTCGCAGCGTCACTTCGGATCGTCGGCCTCGGAGGTCACATTGGCCTCACCGTCAACGGCCGAGCCGGCGTCGCTGCCCGTCTCCTGGGCCTCATCAGTGCTTTCACCGGCCCCCTCGGCCTGCGCGCCGGAGGGACCGAAGAACTCGGTGGTATCGATTTCTGCGCCATCGGTGTCGGTGACAGTGGCGCCGTAGACCACTGCGGCGACTGTCAGTCCACGACGGACATCGGCGAACATTGCCGGCAACTGGTCATTCTGCTGAAGCATCTGCAGCAGCTGCTGGGGCTCCATTCCGTATTGACGAGACATGAGCACCAGCCGCTCGGACAGATCGTCCTGACTGACCTGGATGTCGAGCTCGTCGGCGATCGCGTCCATCAGAAGCTGAGTCTTGACAGCCTTCTCCGCGTTGGCCCGGTTCTCGCTGTCGAACTCCTCGCGCGTGCTGCCCTTCTCCCTGAGCGCCTCCTCGAACTTCGACTGGTCGTGCTCCAGCCCGTGAGTTGCGTTGTGCAGCGCGTCGTCGACCTGGGCCTGCACCACCTTCTCCGGCAGCGGGACGTCGACCTGCTCAAGCAGCTCCTCGATCGCCTTGTCGCGGACCTGTTCTGCCTGCTGCACGACCTTGACCCGGGTGACCTGCTCGACGAGGTTATTTCGCAGCTCCTCGATGGTGTCGAACTCACTTGCCAGCTGAGCGAATTCGTCATCCAACTCCGGCAACTCGCGCACCTTGACCGATTTGACGGTGACACTCACCTGCGCCTCCTGGCCGGCGTGCTCACCGACAGCCAAGGCGGTGGTGAAGACCTTGCTCTCGCCTTCTCCGATACCGATGATCGCCTCGTCCAGACCTTCGATCAGCTGACCCGAGCCGATCTCGTGGGACAGGCCCTCGGTGGCGGCCTCCGGGACATCCTCGCCGTCAATAGTGGCCGACAGATCGATGGACACGAAGTCGCCGTTCTCCGCGGCGCGCTCAACACCAGTCAAGGTTCCGAAGCGCTTCTGCAGCGCCTCCAGCTCCCTGTCAATGTCCTCATCGGCGACGACGACGGGGTCCACGGTGATCTTCAGCGCGGCGAAGTCGGGCAAGTCGACAGCCGGACGGATGTCCACCTCGGCGGTGAACACCAGTTCCTCGTTGTCCTCGAGCTTGGTGATCTCGATCTCGGGTTGCCCGATCGGCTGCAGCGACGAAGACGACACCGCCTCGCTGTAGCGCCCGGGCAACGCGTCGTTCACAACCTGCTCGAGCACCGCGCCTCGGCCCATGCGGGCCTCGAGCAGCTTGCGCGGGGCCTTACCTGGGCGAAATCCGGGAAGCCGGATCTGTTTGGCCAGCTGCTTGAACGCGCGGTCGATATCGGGTTCGAGTTCAGCGAAGGGCACCTCCACGTTGATGCGCACCCGCGTCGGGCTCAAGTTCTCGACGGTGCTCTTCACGTTCGTACTCCTCTATGCCTGCTATCGCTGTTGGGGTGGGTGCTGCTGGTCGGGGTGACAGGATTTGAACCTGCGACCTTCCGCTCCCAAAGCGGATGCGCTACCAAGCTGCGCTACACCCCGGTCGTCGCCGTGTCACGCAAGCTCGCAGCGCCGGACCACCGGCGATACTACGGCTTGACCGCCACCGGCTTGACCACCGCCTGACCCCATCGGACTTCAGGGGGGCTCAACTGGATTTGGGTCAGGCGCGGCCGGTAGAGTCTGCTCAGCTCATGCAGCACATGCGGGCGTAGCTCAATGGTAGAGCCCTAGTCTTCCAAACTAGCTACGCGGGTTCGATTCCCGTCGCCCGCTCCAACTTTCGCGCCGCTAGAGATGTTTGCGCAGTTAGCGCACCAGTTCGGATGACACGCTCGCGATTCCGGACAAGCGCAAGAGCTTTCCTGTAGCTAACTAGTGAAAACAGGCCCGGCGCCTCCGTGGGGCCGGACCTATCCATATGATCGGACGCCGGTTCAACGCCCGGGGCCGCGGGGGCCCCTGGGACCGGGGCCGACGGGGCCTGGCCCAACTGGACCAACCACTCCCCCTACACCGACAGGACCTGCAGGCCCGACAATAGGACCGACGACGCCGGGACCTGGCGCACCAAGACCAGGAGCGCCGAAATCGCAGATATTGAGGGCGTAGTTCCACCACATCCCGGTCGGGCAGGCCGGAGGATCTTGGGCGTAGCTGACGGCGGGAAGTAAGACACTCGCCAAGACAGCGGCGGCGCCCATCGGGATCTTCATGGAGCAACATTAGCCGTGCTAACTGGCCACACACTTGAGAATGGAGATGATCTCACCGGCCGGGAGGGGCATCTACGGCACCAACCGCTCCTCGTATCAAGCACTCATTTGCTGTCGGTAGGCTTAGAGCATGGAAGGCGCATTGCTCATCCTCATCGTCTTGGTCGTGGCGGCAATCGGCTTCACCGTGTTTGCTGTGTCAAAGGCGTCGGGCAAACGCAATGCAGCGGCATTGGACGACGCGAAGGCAGACGCCCGCCGTGTCATCGAGCGCCTCGGCGGCCAGGTATACGTCCTCTCCGGGGAGGACGACGCCTCCAAACGAGCACTCGCCGACGCATCCGAGCGCTACACGGCGGCCTCCTCCCAGATCGACCAAGCCAGTACCGCAAGGCAAGCCGGACTGGCCAAAGAAAGCGCGATGGAGGGGCTGTACTACGTGCGGGCAGCGCGGGTCGCGATGGGTATGGATCCGGGACCAGATCTGGAATCGCTGTCCGGACAGCGGACGGCGGGCACGGTCACCGAGGACCGCAAGATCGCCTTCGAAGGTCGTGAGATCGAGGCCTCGCCGGCACCGTCGCCACGCACCCCCAACTACTACCCGGGCGGTCGAGTCGCCGGACGTCCCGTGCCTGCCGGCTGGTACTCCGAACCCTGGTGGAAACCCGCGCTGGTGGCCGGCGCATGGGGC
>JBMYXJ010000191.1:0-5677 GCA_049608285.1 Mycobacterium sp.
TTTGATGAACGTAGGCGCGAAGAATCGACACACTTGCCGCTAAACACTCTGCCTAACTGGGAAGTTCAGCTGCGGTGCAAAGGGCGGCGCGCTTGGAGGTTCGGCCGCGCTGGGAAGTTCGGTGACGAACAAATGATCGAATTGGTTTCTCTGACAAAGACATACGGATCGAATCGGGCCACCGACGGTTTGACCTGCGCGATCGAGCCCGGTGCGGTGACCGGATTCCCCGGCCCCAATGGGGCCGGTAAGACCCCTCTGCCGATGATCCTTGTCCTCGATCACCCGACATCGGGCGCTGCCACCATCGGCGGTAAGCCCGATCGGCGACTCACCAATCTGCTGCGTACGGTGGGCGCGCGCTCGTCGACGCCCAGCAGGTCCACCCGAAGCGGTCGGTTCGTAGTCACCTGCCCTCGGCGAGGCGAACACCGCAGAGCGCCTGGTCGTCATCGGGAAGGGCAAGTTCATCGCGGGCACCACGGTGATTGGTCCCGACCTATGCGGTGCCGTGGAGCGAACTGGTGTCACTGGGCTACTTTGCTGGTGTTGTCTTCGCCGCGTCGATCGTGGGTGTCGTGGTGGTGAATCGCCGTGATGCTTGACGAGCCCGCCGAAGTGATTGAACCGACGAGAGGGCTCCTGCCGCTATGGACGAGATCATGGTGACCGACCCAGAGACCTTGGTGCTGAAACTGCCACACCTGGATGTAACGGCGCTTTCTTGGGGACCCTCCGATGGCCGCCTCGTTCTGTGCCTGCACGGCTTCCCCGACAGTGCTTGGGGATGGCGCAAGACGGCCTCGATCCTCGCCGAGCAGGGTATGCGGGTGGTCGCCCCCTTCTCACGTGGCTACGCCCCAACAGGTCCTGCCGCCGACGGCGACTATCACATTGGCGCGCTGATGTACGACGCGCTGGCTGTATACCGTGAACTGGGGGCACCTGCGGACGCAGTGCTGATCGGCCACGACTGGGGCGCCTTCACCAGCAACGCCATCGCCGCGTATCCGGACTCGCCATTTGCCGAGCACATCTCGATGGCGGTGCCACCGGTGGGGGCGATGAACCGGACCCGCGGCTCCGTGCGCCGTCAGCTGCAAATGATGCCACGACAAATGCGCAACAGCTGGTACATCATGTTCTTCCAGCTACCGGGGCTGCCCGAGCGGCTACTTCCGCGGGTCATCCCGAGACTGTGGCTTGACTGGGGGCCACCCGGCTATCCGACCGATGCCGAATTGGAGCAAGCCCTTGCGGCCCTCCCGAGCCGGGCCTATCGTCGGGCGGCGGTGGGGTATTACCGTGCGTTGGCCCGCCCGACGCGCCCGGCGCCGCGGTATGCCGAGCTGAATCGGTGGCGCTTCGAGCTGCCCCGGGTGCCGATCCTGCACCTGCAGGGAGCGCAGGACGGCGCGATGATGGCCGGGTACGCCGATCGCATCGCCACGGTGCTGCCACCGGGCAGCCGAGTGCTGACCATTCCGGGTGCCGGGCACTTTTTACAGATCGAACAACCGCGGGTGGCAGCCGACGCGGTGCTGGACTATCTGGGGTCGCGCTAACGTGGTGGCGTGAAACTGAGACTTCGGCGACTTCGGGCTGCGCCCATGACCTCGGCAGTCGCCACAGTAGCGGCGCTGCTGGTGGCCGCGACCGGATTGAGCGGCTGCAGTCGGGTGACCTATCCGCCCCCGCTGGGGGATGAGAACCGCGCGGCGGCTGCCGAGTTCGCTGACATGCTCTTCGAGCAGGTCACGGTGGACGCCATGATGGCCCACCTTGGCGAGTTCCAGGAGATCGCCGACGCGCACGGAGGCAACCGCGCGCTCGGTACCCCGGGATACGACGCAAGTCTGGACTACGTCGCCAATGCGTTGCGGGACAAAGGATTCGATGTCGAAACTCCGCAATTCGAGGTTCGCATTCCCTGGGCAGATGAGCCGTCGTTGACGGTTGCCGGCGAAACGGTCACCGCCTACCCGCTGGAGTACACCATCGGGACAGAGTCGGCGGGGTCCGAGGGTGTCGCCGGCCCCTTGGTGCCGGCTCGCGCGGAGGACTCACCAGGTTGCACGGCCAGCGACTATGACGGCCTGCAGGTCGAAGGCGCGGTCGTGCTGGTTGATCGTGGTTCCTGCCCGTTCGGCGAGAAGCAGACCGCCGCCGCTGAACGCGGCGCGCTGGCGCTGATCGTCGCGAACAACGAAGACGGTGACCTGACGGGCGCCACATTGGGGGATACCACCGAGGTGAAGATACCGGCCATCGGTGTCACCAAAGCGGCGGGCGCGCAGTTGCGTGGGCAGCAGGGCGCATCGGTGGCGATCAAGCTCAATGCCGGTGTCCGCGAAGAGAGTACCCGCAATGTCATCGCTCAGACCAAGACGGGCGCTACTACCGACGTGGTGATGGTCGGCGCGCATCTCGACAGCGTGGCCGAGGGGCCCGGCATCAACGATAATGGCTCAGGTGTTGCCGCTGTGCTGGAAACCGCACTGCAGCTGGGAAGTTCGCCACCGATCCGCAACGCGGTCAGGTTCGGGTTCTGGGGGGCCGAGGAGGTCGGGCTGCGCGGTTCAATCAACTACGTCGACTCTCTGGATGTCGACAGTCTCAGAGATATCGCGTTGTACCTCAATTTCGATATGCTCGCCTCTCCGAACCCCGGCTATTTTACCCTCGACGGTGACCAGTCGACTCGGCCCGACGTGCGGGTTCCCCGAGTTCCGGAGGGGGCGGCGGGAATTGAGCGGACCTTGGTGGCCTATCTCGACCGCGAGGGCAAGCCGGCTGAGGATTCAGCGTTCGACGGCAGGTCGGATTACGAACCTTTCACGAAATCCGGGGTTCCTGCCGGAGGCCTGTTCGCCGGTGCCAACGAGGAGAAATCCGCACATCAGGCCGAGGTGTGGGGCGGTCAAGCCGACGAACCATTTGACCCTAACTATCACAAGGAAACAGACACCCTCGACAACATCGACCAGACGGCGCTGCGGATCCATGGTGGCGGCGTCGCTTACTCGGTGGGCCTGTACGCGCAGGACCAAAGCGGCCGCAATGGGATGCCGGCCCACCAAGATCGCACCCGCCATCGGCTGACTGAGTCATGAGCATCAGGTGGCCGACGGCCATCGCGATGCTGGCGGCGACGGCGGTGTCCTGCTCGTCGAGCCCCCCGCCGCCCGCGCCGGCACTTGGGCCTGAGCTGGCTGAAAGAGTGACCGTCGATGGTGTGTACAGTCACCTGCTGGAATTGCAGAGCATCGCTGATGCCAACGGCCGCAATCGGGCCGACGGCTCGACCGGTTATCAGGCAAGTGTCGACTACGTCGCGCAAACCCTGCGCGACAAGGGATTCGATGTCCAAACGCCTGAATTCCAGCGGCTCTCCGGATCCCGGGGAGGTAAGCCCGCACTGACGATCGCGGGCGGCAAACACCGCGTCGAACAGGCCTCGTTGCTGCTGACTACACCGCCGGGCGGGCTGCGAGCACTCAGCTTCAGGCCGCGCAGGCCGGCCGGTTGCGCGGCAGCCGACTACGTAGGCGTCTCGGTCAAGGGCGCGATCTCGGTGGTCAACGACAGCGGCTGCTCGATAGTCGACAAACAGAACATTGCGCTCACGCAGGGAGCGGTCGGTCTGCTCGTGGTCAGCATAGCCAGCCCGACCAATCCGGTCGGAGTGCCGCCAAGTTTGTTCACACCGGGCTATTTCAGCAAGCTTACTATCCCGGTCGGTGTGATCGACCCGACCGCCGATGCTGCGCTGCGCCGAACGAATGCGCCGGTGACGCTGGTGCTCGACAACGAACCCGTGTGGACCACATCGCGAAATGTGGTTGTGCAGACCAAGTCCGGCGACACCCAGAACGTCATCATGGTGGGTGCGCACCTCGATAGCGGGCGGGCGGGACCGGGTATCAACGACAACGGATCGGGGGTGGCCGCGGTGCTCGAGACCGCGCTGCAGCTCGGTCCGGAACCGGAGGCAGAAAACGCTGTGCGGTTCGCCTTCTGGGGTTCCGGGGAGATCTCGACATATGGTTCCTCACACTACGTCCGCGCGCTGACCAGCGAACAACTTGGCGACATCGCGCTGTACCTGAACGTGGACATGATCGCCTCGCCCAATGCGGGCTACTTCACCGACGATGGTGACCAGTCCGCGGAGCCCGGTGTTGAAGCCGACCCCGTGCCGGAGGGGATGGCCGGCATCGAGCGAATGCTCGCCGGCCATCTGAACCTCGCGGGTGTACGGCCCGCTGACATGCCACTGGGAAGGAACACCGACTACGCCCCGTTTCTGGCGGCGGGCATCCCGGTGGGCGGGCTCACCACCGGATGGTCACAACGCAAGACCGACGTCCAGGCCAGGCTTTGGGGTGGTCGTGCAGGAGCTCCGTTCGACCCGAACTACCACACAGCACGCGACACGATCGACAACATAGACCGGCACGCACTCGGGATCATGGCGGCCACGGTCGCCCACGGTGTGGGCAACTACGCCCAGTCGATCGAGGGCGTCAACGGAGTGCCGCCGCGGAATCAGCGGAAGCGACGTACGCCATAGCAACGCGCGTGGTCAACGGGTAGGCGTCGTCCCCATCGGGTGCAGACGATCCAACAGATTCGGGGGGTCCACCGATTGAATCTGATCATATTTCGCTAACAATGACCGAGCCGAGTAGCCGTGCGGGCCCGGATTGTCTAGGGTGCTGCCTGTGTCAACCATGGATCGTCGCAGCGCGATGTTGATGGGGGCGTTCGGTGCTGCTGCTGCCGCGCTGCCCCTTCCCCAGTCCCAAGCCCAACCGATTGTCGGCGATACTCCGCCGGGTCCAGGGCCGGGCCTGCAGGGGCCGGGCGAGCCGCTGCCCGAGGTCGCCGACCCGGTCTTCCTGTTCCAGGAGGAGTTCAACGGCCCGGCCGGCTCGCCACCGCCCCCAGCGTGGTGGTTCCTCGTTCCCGAACGAGAGAGGATCAAGAACCCGGTTGTCTGGGATCAGCCCTATAACATGGGGCGTTACGTCACCGACCAGGAGCACGTATTCCAGGACGGCAACGGCAACCTCGTCATTCGTGCGACACGCGGCCCCGGTGAGACCATCCAGGAGAAGTACGCCAGCGCCAAGGTCGTCGGATTGTGGCGCGGCGGGGTGGGAACCACCTGGGAGGCCCGCATCAAGCTCAACTGCTTGACCGACGGCGCCTGGCCCGCTTTCTGGCTGTTGAACGACAATCCCGTCCGCGGCGGCGAAATCGACCTTGTCGAGTGGTATGGCAACAACGACTGGCCTTCGGGAACCACCGTGCACGCCAGGCTGGACGGCACCTCGTTTGCCACCAACCGACATCCTGTCGACAACGCGTGGCACCGCTGGCGTATGACGTGGCTTCCGAGCGGAATGTACTTCTGGAAGGACTACGAGCCAGGGATGCAGCCTTTCTTTGAGGTCCCGGCGCACTCCATCGAGGATTGGCCGTTCAATGATCCGGGCTTCACCATGGTGCCGATCTTCAATATCGCGGTCGGTGGTTCGGGTGGCAGGGAGCCCGCCGGGGGTTCCTACCCGGCGGAGATGCTCGTCGACTGGATTCGCGTCTTCTAAGCAGACCGGTCGCCCACCTCAGGAATTGCGCGGGCGGACCCGCACCGCGTAGGTCAACATTCCGG
>JBMYXJ010000192.1:0-5618 GCA_049608285.1 Mycobacterium sp.
AACGCAGCGTTGCGCTCGTCATCGAGCGGATGGCCGTGGTGGGTGAGCTCGATGACCACCCGGTCACGGCCGAAACGGTCGACCAGGTCAGCGAGTGCTGCCGCGGCAGCTTCCGGCCCACCTGTCGAAAGCGCCTGACGGACATGGCCTTTGCGGCATCCGGTCAGGATGTTCCAATGCCCGTCTGCGGCCTCGCTCAATGCATCGAAGTCGTAGTGCAACTTGCCTTTTTCGCCACCGGCCAGATGTGCCGACGCCAACTGCCTCGACAGCCGTCGGTACCCTTCGGCCCCCCGCGCGAGCACCAACAGGTGCGGCCCTGGCGGGTCGGGTTCGTCGGTGCGACTTCCGCCGCCCAGGGACAACTCGGCACCGAACACTGTGGCCACGTCCAGCTCCTTGGCCGCCTCGGCGAACCGCACCACCCCGTAGAGTCCGTCGTGGTCGGTCAGCGCGATGGCCCGCAGATCGAGCCGAGCGGCCTCCTCCACGAGATCCTCGGGTGTGCTGGCTCCATCAAGGAAGCTGTAGGCCGAATGGGCGTGCAACTCGGCGTAGGGCGTCCCGCCGGACCCCAAATTGGGCTCTGATTGGGCCTTCGAATTGGCCCCGGCCGAACTCCCGGGTCCGTATCCGCCCCGCTGGCGCGACCAAGCCGGACTGTCACCATCATCGCCGTGCGTCGCACTCAGCGACTTTCCGCCCCCGCGCGGCTCACCACCCCCGGCGGGTCCCAATGGTCGGCCACTGAGGACGCGCTCCATTTCCGTCCAGCTCGACGGACCATTGTGCCAACCCACCCCATCAATGTATCGAACATGTGTTCGATTATCGAGGTTTTCTAGACGTCCTTGCCCGCATCCGGCCCGTCCTCGTCCAGCGTCGGCAGCACCACGTATCGAACCTGGTCACCACCGGCCATCCGCGCCTCCTCGATCGCCCTTCTGGCGATCCCGATCATCGTGTCGACCACATTGTCGGGAGGCTCGACCGCCAGCGGGGCCAGCGGCGTGCACGCGACGCCGATGCTCGCAGTCAAACGCTGTGGCGTGACGGCGATCGCATTGCGGATTCTTTCCACCAGAGGAGAAGCGTCGGTGGTAGTGAACGTGTCGGCGACCACGAAATCCTTATCGTCGAGGTGGGCGACGACCGCGTTGTGCCGGACTGTCTCGCGAAGAGCCTGCGACACCGCCACCCGCGCTCGAACACCTCCTCGCGAGCCACCCAGGCCCAGCACCAGTGAGAAGCTGTCGATGTCCACCGCGACAACGACCAAATATTGGTCGTGGCTGCGGCTGCGCGACGCCAGCAACGTGGCCGCGTCACGGTAGAACGCCTCGCGATTCAGCAGGCCCGTGAGCTCCTCTGTGTCGTTGAGATGGCCGTCTGGCCGAATCAACTTGACCGTCATCCAGCAGGCGAAGGCCATGATGACGTTGAGCGCTACCGCCGTCGCCCCGGCGCACAACGCCAGCGCCAGATCCGTCGACGCCAGCCGCGCAATCAGCACTCCCACCGCCACCGCGGCGATGGTCCAGCTCACCGTCAATAGCCGGGGCGTATGCATGAACACTACGAACACCGTCACCACAACGAAGTTCGTGGCAGCTAGGAATCCGAAGATCGGGTCGGAGACGATAACGGCGGATAAGCCGATGGCCAACGATCCGACAATCACACAGGTAATCGACTGCGCCCGGGAAGGCCAAAAGCGACGCAACCACAGCGCCGCCATCACCACACAGGAGACGACCACAGCCACGCCGGCGACCCGCGTCGCCATGTTATCGGGACCGAGTCGGCTGAACATCAGCCCACCGAGAATCAGCCCGAGGGCCGCGAAACACGCTGCAACCAGCCGACATGCCCACACCTGCAGGCCCCGCGCAGCGAGGACCGCGGTGATCCAATAGTAGTGGTCGGACCGCAGCGGGCCAGGGCGGCGGGAAACAGCGGGGGAACTCCGCAAACCATCAATCATTCAACACCCCGGTAGTCAGTGTGATCGCACCAGATCACCCGCCCCGCACGATCAAGCTACCAGCACCAGAATCATTTCACATTGTGAGACTCACGACGCGATCACTCGATGTATTCGGCCACACCGTCCTCGAGCACCACACGAGCATCCGAACCGTCCAGGTTCGCTGCCTCGGTGCGAAATACGGCCCGGGCAGATTCCAGGCGCCACATCGATGTCGTCAGAACGTCGCCTGGGAAGACCGGCGAACTGAAGCGGGCCGAGATCGCAGTGACCCTCGAAGCATCACCGCCGCCCAAGGCTGCGACCAGTGCCCGGCCGGCGACCCCGTAGGTACACAGGCCGTGCAGGATCGGTTTGGGGAAACCAGCCAGTTCGCGCGCGAACCACGGGTCGCTGTGCAGCGGGTTGCGGTCCCCGGACAACCGGTAGATAAGCGCCTGGTCGTTGCGGGTGTGTAGTTCCACCCGGGTGTCGGGGTCTCGCTCGGGAGTTCCAGGCGCTTGCGCACGCTGTCCCGGCTGTCCCCCGAAACCTCCTTCCCCGCGGATGACCAGGGTGGTGAGTGTTTCGGCGATAGCCTGACCGCTGTCAGGATCGCTGCCAGTGGCCTTGAGCATCACGATCGCGTTCTTGCCCTCGCCCTTGTCCTGGATGTCGGCCACTTCGGAGACCACGCTGAGCTTGCCCGCCGCAGGCAACGGGGCGAACACCCTAATGGCCTGGGACCCGTGCAGCAGCTTGCTGAAGTTGAACGACCCGACTTTGGCGATGGCGCCGAACGGCGAGCAGGCGATCACGGCGTAGGTGGGCAGCACCTGCTGCTCGATGCCGTGACTGTTCTCGGTGGTGAAGGCGAGATCATCGACACCCGCCCCCACGCCCAGCGCGTACAACAGGGTGTCGCGTTCGGCCCATTCGAAGACCTGCGGTCGTGTCGTGACGCCTATGGCGTTCGGATCGATCGGCATGAGAAGAGACATTAGCTGGCCCGCGATGGGCTGTTGACCTTTGTCCGGCAACCCGTGACCATGGGTCGCATGCGTTATGTCGTTACCGGCGGTACCGGGTTTATCGGCACACGTCTGGTGGACCGAATCCTGGCTCTGCCCGAAACCTCAGCTGTGCACCTGCTGGTCCGGCGCGAGTCACTCGGCAGTTTCGAACGCCTCGCGCAGCGCTGGGGCGACCGAGTGCGGCCACTCGTCGGCGACCTGACCGCGCCCAACCTGGGCCTCACCGACGCCGCCCTCGACTCTGCAGGCGGAGTGGACCACGTGGTGCACTGCGCCGCGATCTATGATCTCGCCGCCTCCGAGGATCGACAGCGGGCCGCAAACGTCGACGGCACCCGCGCCGTGATCACACTGGCGAGCCGACTGGACGCGACGTTGCACCACCTGTCCTCGATCGCCGTCGCCGGAACGTACGCGGGGGTCTTCACCGAAGACGACTTCGACGTCGCGCAGGAACTTCCGACGCCCTATCACCAGACCAAGTTCGAGGCCGAGCTACTGGTGCGGTCCGCGACCGGACTTCGGTACCGGATTTACCGGCCGGCTGTGGTTGTCGGCGACTCCCGGACCGGGGAGATGGATAAGGTCGACGGCCCCTACTACTTCTTTGGTCTCCTGTCCCGGATCGCGGGGTTGCCGAGCTTCACGCCGATGGTGTTGCCCGACACCGGACGCACGAACATGGTGCCGGTGGACTTTGTGGTTGAAGCCGTCGCCGCGCTCATGCACGCCGACGGCCGCGACGGCCAGACGTTCCACCTCACCGCGCCGAAAGCGATCGGGCTGCGGGGAATATACCGCGCAATCGCCCCGGCTGCCGGGTTACCGCCGCTGGTCGGATCACTCCCCCGCGCCGCAGCAACCCCGTTCCTACGAGCAAGCGGGCGCGCGAAGATATTGCGCAACATGGCATCAACTCAACTCGGTATCCCCGGCGAGATCCTCGATTCCATCGACCTCGCGCCGACGTTCACGTGCGAGCACACCCAAGAGGCCTTGCACAGCACCGGAATCACCGTTCCGGAGTTCGCATCCTATGCACCGCAGTTATGGCGCTACTGGGCGGCGCACCTCGACCCCAACCGGGCTCGCCGAAATCATCCCGAGGGGCCACTGGTGGGTAAACATGTGATCATCACAGGCGCCTCCAGCGGCATCGGGCGGGCATCGGCGATCGCGGTCGCCGAGCGCGGCGCAACGGTTTTCGCGTTGGCGCGCAACGCCGAAGCGCTCGACAGGCTGATCGCCGAGATCCGAGTGACTGGCGCGGACGCGCACGCATTCACCTGTGACGTCACCGACTCGGCCGCGGTGGAGCACACCGTCAAGGACATCCTGGGCCGCTTCGGCCACGTAGACTACCTGGTCAATAATGCCGGAAGGTCGATCCGGCGCTCAGTGATCGCCTCTACCGACCGGCTGCACGACTACGAACGCGTGATGGCGGTCAACTACTTCGGTCCCGTACGGATGGTGCTGGCGTTGCTTCCACACTGGCGCGAACGACAGTTCGGCCACGTGGTAAATGTGTCCAGCGCCGGGGTACAGGCGAGCAGCCCGAAGTACAGTGCCTATATCCCCAGCAAGGCAGCCTTGGATGCATTCTCTGAAGTCGTTGGTGCCGAAACACTTTCGGATCACATCACCTTCACAAACATTCATATGCCGTTGGTCAAGACGCCGATGATCGCACCGTCACGTCGACTCAACCCGATGCCACCGATCTCGGCTGAACACGCAGCCGCCATGGTTGTCCGGGGCCTGGTGGACAAACCTGCACGCATCGACACACCGGTCGGGACGCTTTCTGATCTTGGGACGTACTTCACCCCGAAGCTATCCCGTCGCGTATTGCACCAGCTGTATCTGGGCTACCCCGATTCAGCTGCGGCCCGCGGAGTCGCCGAGGACCACAGCACCCCATCAGCAGTGCGACGGCCTAACCGTCCGTCGAGACCTAAGCCCGCACTTCGGGTTCCCCGCACGGTCAAGAGGGCCGTACGGCTAGTTCCCGGAGTGCACTGGTGACCGGGGCGCGTCAGCCCATCTTCATCGACGTCGACACCGGCGTCGATGACGCGATGGCTCTTGTATACCTGTTGGGCAGCGCCGAGGCCGAAATCACCGGCATCGCCTCAACTGCGGGAAATGTTCCCGTACAACAAGTATGCCAAAATAACCTGGGCCTGCTGAAGCTGTGCGGGGCTACTGACCTGCCGGTGTCGATGGGTTCGGAAAGCCCGCTGTTCGCGCCGCTGCGGACAGCCGAGGACACCCATGGGCCCGAGGGGCTCGGCTATGCCCGACTGCCTGTACCGACCACCGACCTCACCTCCTACGATGCCGCCGAGGCGTGGGTGCGGGCGGCCCATGCCCACCCCGGTGAACTGATCGGGGTGGTGACCGGACCGTTGACCAACCTGGCGCTGGCGCTGCGCGCCGACCCGTCCCTGCCCCGACTGGTGAAGCGGCTGGTGATCATGGGCGGAAGTTTCGACTATCGGGGCAATACGACTCCAGTGGCGGAATGGAACGTCAGTGTCGACCCGGAATCGGCGGCAGAAGTTTTCGGGGGGTGGGCCGTCGACCAGGAACGTCTTCCGATCCTGTTGGGGCTC
>JBMYXJ010000193.1:0-5604 GCA_049608285.1 Mycobacterium sp.
GTAAAACAATTTGGCGTGCAGCCGCGATACCCGGCGGCGGTGGCGTCTGAGTTCCTCGCGCAACACGCCCCGCGCATCCTGGCGGCCGTCGGGGCGCATGTGCGCCGCACGCGCCAGCCAGCGCATGGCTTCCTCGTCGTCGGCCTCGGGCAACATGTGAGTTCGCTTGAGGCGCTGCAATTGAAGTCGATGTTCGAGCAGCCGCAGGAATTCGTAGGACGCGATCAGGTTGGCGGCGTCGTCCCGGCCGATATAGCCGCCGAGTCCCAGTGCCGCCAACGCGTCGACGGTGGAGGCTACCTGCAGCTCATCGTCGTTGCGCCCGTGCACTAGCTGCAGGAGTTGGACGGCGAACTCGACATCCCGCAGACCGCCACTGCCCAGTTTGAGCTCTCGGGTTCGGACGTCGGCGGGAACCAGTTCTTCGACACGGCGGCGCATCGCCTGCACTTCGGAGACGAAGTCATCGCGTTCACACGCGGTCCACACCAACGGCATCAATGCCTCGATGTAGCGGCCGCCCAGGTCGATATCTCCAGCGGCCGGCCGCGCCTTCAACAGTGCCTGGAATTCCCACGTCTTCGCCCACCGCTGGTAATAGGCAATGTGAGATTCGAGGGTGCGTACCAGCTGACCCCGTTTGCCCTCCGGCCGCAGCGCGGCGTCGACTTCGAAGAACGCGTCGTTGGCCAACCTCATCATCTCGCCGGCGACCCGCGTCGCGACGCTCAGGCTGTCATGCGCGCCGTCGTCGGTGACGAAGATGATGTCGACGTCGCTGACGTAGTTCAGTTCCCGCGCTCCGCACTTACCCATCGCGATCACGGCAAGTGCGGGTGGCGTCGCGTCGCCGCAGACCGATCGCGCCGCCACGTTCAACGCCGCATCGAGCGCGGCGTCGGCGAGGTCGGAGAGATGCTCCCCCACGGCGGTGAACGGAATGACCGGTTCGTTCTCCACCGTCGGGGCCAGGTCCAGGGCGGCCAGCACCAGCAATCGGTTGCGGTACAGAGTGCGCAGCGGCGGAATGGCCTCCGCGGCGTTCGTCGCTTCTTTGGCCTGTTCGGTGAACACTTCCCGTAGCTCACCGGCAGAGGGAAGCGCAACGTTGCCCGCCAGCAGGTGCCACGAATTCGGGTTGGCGATCACATGGTCAGCCAGCGCCAGCGAGGAGCCGAGCACCCCGAACAGCCTTCCCCGCAGACTGTGGTCCCTCAGCAGCGTGTCGTCGAGTTCGTCCCATTCGCTACCCATCGCCTCGCGAAGTCGAACGACCGAGCGCAGCGCCGAATCGGCGTCGGCGGCGCGTGAGAGCGACCACAGCAGCTCGACATGGGCTTCGGTATTCCACCCGAGCCCGTCCAGATCGGCTTGCGCCTGTGGTTCGACCAGCCCGAGGCGACCGACGCCTGGCAGTGTGGGGCGGTGCGTCGCGGGTTTGGGCACACGGGTGAATCTACAAGGACAGGTAGGTCTTCAACTCGAACGGCGTGACATGGCTGCGGTAGTTCTCCCACTCGGTGCGCTTGTTCCGCAGGAAGAAGTCGAAGACGTGCTCACCGAGTGCTTCGGCGACGAACTCCGAGCCCTCCATCTCGGTAAGGGCGACACCTAAGCTGCCGGGCAGTTCCCGGTAGCCCATGGCGCGGCGTTCCTCGGGGGTCAGGCTCCACACATCGTCCTCGGCGTGCGGGCCCAGCACGTAGCCTTTCTCGACGCCCCGCAGACCCGCAGCCAGCAGCACCGCAAATGTCAGGTAGGGGTTGCAGGCCGAATCGGGGCTGCGCACTTCGACCCGACGCGATGACGACTTGTGCGGGGTATACATCGGAACCCGAACGAGCGCTGAACGGTTGGCCGCCCCCCAGGACGCCGCCGTCGGGGCCTCACCGCCACGCACCAACCGCTTGTACGAGTTCACCCACTGATTGGTGACGGCACTGATCTCAGGGGCATGCTGGAGAATGCCTGCGATGAATGACTTTCCGACATCGGAGAGTTGCTGCGGATCATCGTCGCTGTGGAAGGCGTTGTTTTCACCCTCGAACAAGCTCATGTGCGTATGCATCGCCGAGCCGGGATGTTGGGCGAACGGCTTGGGCATGAATGTAGCGCGCACGCCTTCGTCGAGAGCAACCTCTTTGACGACGTACCGGAATGTCATCACGTTGTCTGCCATAGAGAGGGCGTCGGCGTATCTCAGATCGATCTCCTGCTGGCCCGGGGCGCCTTCGTGGTGGCTGAACTCCACCGAGATACCCATTTGCTCGAGCGCGTCGATCGCGTGGCGACGAAAGTTCGGGGCCGAGTCGTGCACCGCTTGGTCGAAGTAGCCACCGTTGTCTGCGGGTACGGGTTCGGTGCCGTCGTAGGGGCCTGGCTTCAAAAGGAAGAACTCAATTTCGGGATGGACGTAGCAGGAGAAGCCGAGATCGCTGGCCTTGGAAAGCTGGCGGCGCAACGCGTGGCGAGAGTCGGCCCACGAGGGCGAGCCGTCGGGCATGGTGATGTCGCAGAACATTCGTGCCGAGTGGTGGTCACCGGCGGTCGTGATCCACGGCAGCACCTGGAACGTTGAGGGATCTGGATGTGCCACCATATCGGCCTCCGACACCCTGGCGAACCCCTCGATGGAGGATCCGTCGAAGCCGATGCCCTCCTCGAAGGCGCCCTCCAGTTCGGCAGGCGCGATAGCGACCGACTTGAGGTATCCGAGTACGTCGGTGAACCACAACCGGACGAAGCGAATATCGCGTTCTTCCAGCGTGCGCAGCACGAATTCCTTCTGGCGATCCATGCTGAGAGCCTAGTTTCCGGCTGTTAATTCTGTGTTACGGCGCTGCTCAGCATCGTGTGCCCGGAGGCGGGACAGTCACATCGAGGAGATAGCGCGTTGCGATGTCGTCAACGCAGGCGTTTCCACTGAAGACCACGGTATGTCGGGTTCCTTCGAAGGTGAGCAGCGTGCCGCCGAGTTGCTCGGCCAGGTCAACGCCAGCCTGGTAGGGCGTGGCGGGGTCGTTGGTGGTGGACACCACCAGGATCGGCGGCAGCCCGGTGGCCTCGATCTCGTGGGGCGTGCTGGTCGGCGGTACCGGCCAGAAGCCACAGGTCGGTATGGGCGCAAGTCCGGTGAACTCGCCATAACTCAAGAAGGGAGCGGCCTCACGGACACGCTTGTCCTGCTCGACAAGCGTGGCTCTGTCGGTGATCGCCGGTTTGTCGGCGCAGTTGACGGCGATACGTGTATCCGTGGCATTGGTGTAGTGCCCCTCGGCGTCACGGCCCATATACAAATCGGACAGCATGAGCATGGTGTCGCCCTTGCCCTCAGTCATGCCTTCGAGAGCATCGGTCAGGTACTGCCACAGGTCAGGCGAATACAGGGGCAGGATCGTTCCCACAATCGCGTCGCTGTAGCTCAGACCGCGCGGATCCTTGGTCTGCAGGGGCGTCTCGACCAGCGGATCCACCAACGAGCGGTACACATCTACGGCCTTGGCCGGGTCAGTCCCCAACGGGCAGTCCGAGTCCAGGGCGCACTCTGCGGCGTAGTCATCGAACGCCTGCTGGAACGCCGCGGCCTGGCGAACGTCAGCCTCGACCGGGTCGGCGTTGGGGTCTACGGCACCGTCGAGGATCATCGCGCGCACATGCTCGGGGTAGGTCTCGGCGTAACTAGCCCCGATCCGGGTGCCATAGGAATACCCGAGGAAGGTCAACTTGTCGTCGCCGAGTGCGGCGCGCATCGCGTCCAGGTCCTTGACCACACTGGCGGTTCCGACGTTGGCCAGAAAGTCCTTACCCATCTTGTCCACGCACCGCTCGACGAACTGCTTGGTTTCGTCCTCGATGTGCGCCACACCTTCGGGCGTGTACTCCACAACATTGTCCGCGCGGAGCCGGTCATTGTCGTCGTCGCTGTTGCACCACAGAGCCGGTGTCGAGTTCGCCACCCCCCGAGGGTCGAAGCCGACCAGGTCGAACCGTTCCCGCACGGCGTCGGGCAGCGACGGCACCAGCGCCGCCGCGGCCTGGACTCCGGACTCCCCGGGTCCACCTGGGTTGATGACCAGCGAGCCGATCTTCTCGCCGGTGGCCCGGTACCGGATCATCGCGATCTGGGCTATGCCGGTCTCTAAGCTATCTGCGTTATCCCAGTCCACCGGAACCGAGAGCATTCCGCATTCGGCGCCCTTCAGCAGGCGGGGCTCATCAGAGGCCCCGGTCTGGCAGGGGGCCCATTGGATGGGAGAACCGGGCCTCGGCACGGAGATCAGGGCCCGCCCCGCCACCACCTTGCCGCAACCGGCGACCAGTAACAGCGCGCAGATGAGGAGTACGGCCGACCGCACTGCCCCGGTCTTGAGGGTCATGGCACCACATGCTGCCATGGGTCGGCATCGTCGCTGGCGACGCGGTTGCCGCGAGCCCTTTCCGTGCTACCCCGTGATGCCCAGCAGTTCGTCGAGAGCGGCCTGGAAATCATCGGCCATGTCCCACAGGTCGGGAAGCAATTCCGGGCACGACACGATCCCGACGTCGAGGTTGCCGTTGAGTGACATCACCGTCATGTTGAGCGCCGAGCCGTGGAAGATCGGACCCAACGGATACATGGCCTTGACCTCGCAGCCCAGCATGTATAGCGGCATTTGGGGGCCCGGCACATTCGAGACGACGAGATTGTGCACCGGCCGGGCGCCGCTGAGCCTACTGCTGGCATAAACCCGCATCGCGGCACCGAACACCGCGGGCGCGGCGAACTGCGACCAGTCCTGCAAGAGGGTGGCGCTTATGGCCGAACTGTGTTGTTTTGCAATGGAATTGCCTTCGGCGATGACCTTCAGTCGCTCGGCCGGATCCTCGATACTGGTTTCCAACCGGGAGAACATGCCCGAGACCTGATTGCGCCCGGGACGGTCGGACTTGTCATGCACCGACACCGGCACCATGGCGACCAACGAGTTCTCCGGCAGGACGCCGCGGTCGAGTAGGAACTTGCGCAGCGCGCCAGACACCAGCGCCATCACCACATCGTTGAGCTTTACCCCGAAGTGGTTCTTCACAATCTTGACCTCTTCGAGGTCTAGCTGTGCGAACGCGATGTTGCGACGGCCGGTGACGTTGACGTTGAACGAAGTCTGCGGAGCGGCGAACGGAGCCGCCATCGCCAGGCCGTCGCGGACCCGCTTGACGGTGTCGACGACCGACGAGAGCGTGTTCGGCACGACGTTGGCCAAGTTCAACGGCCTACCGATAAAGCGCAGCGCGCCGGTGACGGCGATCTCCAGCCCGCTGGCGTCCCCCGTCCCGTCGACCGGGTCCGGCGGTGAGGCGTCGGGCTCGGTCGAACACAACCTCGACATCAGGTTCGCGCCTGTGACGCCGTCGACACCGGCGTGGTGGACCTTGGTCATCACCGCGATCCGCCCTCCGTGGTGGGCGTCAGTACCAGCGACGTTCTCGATCACCCACATCTCCCAGAGCGGGCGGCTCCGGTCTAACGGCAGTGACGCTATGTGGCCGCAGATCTCGGAGAGTTCATTGCGGCCGCCGGGTGAGGGCAGGCCGATACGGTGCAGGTGACGATCGACATCAAAGTCG